>JAHWJM010000149.1 GCA_019348435.1 Actinomycetota bacterium | reverse complement strand
TGGTTGACGAGGCCCTTGATCTCGGTGTACTTGCGCGGGTGCAGCGCCTGGAACGCCAGGTCCTCGAGCTCCCACTTGATCGCGTGGATGCCGAGCCGGTGCGCGATCGGGGCGTAGATCTCCAGGGTCTCCTTGGCCTTGTCGATCTGCTTCTGCTTGGGCATCGCCGAGATCGTGCGCATGTTGTGCAGGCGATCGGCGAGCTTGATGAGGATGACCCGCACGTCGTTGGCCATCGCCACCATCATCTTGCGGTAGTTCTCGGCCTGCGCCTCGTCGCGCGACTGAAAGACGATGCCGGTGAGCTTGGTCACGCCGTCGACGAGGTTGGCGATCTCGTCGCCGAACTCGGCGCGCACCTCGACGAGCGACGCCGACGTGTCCTCGACCGTGTCGTGCAGCAGCGCCGCGCAGAGCGTCTCGGTGTCCAGGCGCATGCCCGCGCAGATCTTCGCGACGCCGACGGGATGGACGATGAACTCCTCCCCCGACCGGCGGCGCTGCTCGGCGTGGTGCTCGCAGGCGAAGACGAACGCCGACTCGACCGCGTGGCGGTCGATCCGCACCGCCGAGGCGTCGGCGTGCTCCTCGACGATCGCGAAGACGTCCGAGAGCAGGCTGCGCTCGAGCTCGGTCAGGTCCGCGCGCTCGACCGGCGGGTGCAGGCCCGAGCTCACGGCGTCGACGGGCGTGCGGTGCGCGTCGGCAACGACCCGCTGACGCGCCGGGGCCCTTACGCCGCCTTTGCTGTCACCTCGCTCAGAAATGTGCGTCCGTCCTCGTAGCGCTGCTGATATGCCCGAAATGCCGCCGACCGCTCGAGCGCCGTGCGCTCCGCGGACGGGACCGTCAGGGTCCTGCTGTCCGGATCGAGGCTGACGAGGTGCAGCTCCGCGAGGACCCTGAGGACGCGTCCGGCCAGTGCGGCTGGCCTCGGCGTCCTCGCATCGCCGCGAAGCAGCGTCTCGAGCTCCTCACCCGCCGCTGCGCCCGCGGCCCGCAGGGCCCGGTACGTCGCGGTGAGCGAAGCACGAAGTGCGTACTCACGCTCATGGATCTGAGCAGCAAAGCGTAGCTCAGGCGGCCCCCATATCAGGTGCGTCATCGCGCCGTACGTGCGTAGCGGCCCGGCCGGCGGGTCGAGCATGACGACGTGCGCGTCACCTGCCGCCAGCGACGGGTCGCGCTCCAGCGCGTCGTGCGAGCACAGCGCAAAGCCGCCGAGGATCGGGCGCAGGTGGCGCAGCCGGGCTTGCGCGTCGGCGGCGACGACGAGGACCGGTTCGCCGGAGCCGACCAGCGCCCCGATCGTGCCGGCGATCCCGCCGCCGCAGCGGTCGCGCACCGGCCCGGTCAGCGCGCCGGGCTTGAGCGCCACGTCCGCCAGCGGGCGCCGCAGCTCCGCGAGCGCCGCAGTCAGGTACTCGCCCGCCTGCGGACGAGGCTCGCCGACGAGGACGATCGGCCCGGGCGCGCTCGGCCGCGCGTCGCGCAGCAGCAGCCGTGGCTCGACGCTGCCGTTGTACTCGTTGAGCTCGAGCGCGAACGTCGCGTCGAGCGGGTTGTCGCAGTCGACGGTCGAGGTCCCGAAGGCGACCGCACGCGCCGTGGACGAACCCGAGGCGACCGTGAAGCGCACATGCTTGCCGTCCTCTCCCATCGTCCGCGGCTCGCTGCAGCGCGCCGCCGGCACGAGCAGCGTGACGGACGGGTTGCCGATGCCGAACGGCGCCAGGCGCTCGAGCTCCTCGGCGAGACCCAGCCCGATCTCGTCGCCGGCGACGACGGCATCGACCCGCCGCACCGCAACGAGATCCTCTCGGGTGAGCGTCGCCGCCGCGTGCACCTCGAAGGCGTCGCGGAACGCGTCGACGTTCGACGCAAGGACCTCGCAGCCGGCGGCGGCGCGGTGGCCCCCGTGGCGCTCGAGGTGCACGGCCGACGCGTCGAGGCCGGCAAGCAGATCGAAGCCGGGGATCGAGCGGCCCGAGCCCGTGCCGGCTCCCGTCTGCGAATCCAGGGCGACGAGCACGGTCGGACGGTGGTGGCGCTCGGCGATGCGCGACGCGACGATCCCGATGACGCCCTTGTGCCAGCCCTCCGCCGCGAGGACGTAGGAGAACGGCTCGCGCGCCGCGCTTCGCTCGCGCTCCGTCAGCATCGCCTCGGCCTCGAACAGGATCCGCGTCTCGGTCATCCGCCGCTCGGAGTTGAGGCGGTCGAGCTCGTCGGCGATCTGCGCGGCGCGGATCTCGTCGGCCGTGAGCAGCAGCTCGAGGCCGGCGTCGGCGCGCTCGAGGCGGCCGGCGGCGTTGATCCGCGGGGCGAGGCGAAAGCCGACCGCCGTCGTGTCGATCCGGGCCGGGTCGGCGCGCGCGACGCGCATGAGCGCGCGCAGGCCGGGGCGCTTCGTCGCCGCCAGCGCGCGCAGCCCGGCGCGCACGAGGCGGCGATTCTCGCCGCGCAGCGCCACGCAGTCGGCGATCGTCGCGAGCGCGACGAGGTCGAGGTCACGGTCGGCGCCGGCGGGATCCTCGCCGGTCGCATCGAGCAGCGCTGCCGCAAGCTTGTAGGCGACGCCGGCGGCGCACAGCTCGACGCAGGGATAGCCGCAGACGGCCGGGTGCACGATCGGCGCAGCGGGCAGGACACCGTCCGCGCGCGGGCTGTGGTGGTCGGTGACGACGACGTCGATGCCGGCGGCCCGCGCCACCGCGACCTCCTCGACGGCGGTGATCGCGCAGTCAGCGGTGATCAGCAGCTTCGTCCCTCGCGCGGCCAGCCGCGCGATCGTCGCGGTCGACAACCCGTAGCCGTCCTCCGCGCGGCTGGGCAGAAACCAGTCGACGTCGGCCCCGAGTGTGCGCAGCACCCCGACGAGGATCGCCGTCGAGCAGACGCCGTCGACGTCGTAGTCGCCGTGGATCGTGATCCGGCGGCCCGCGCGTACGTGATCGAGCACCCGAGTGCAGACGTCATCGATGCCCGCGAACGACGACGGGTCGTGACGCTCGGCGGCGGCGAGCCAGGCCCGCGCGTCCTCCGGCTGGGCCAGCCCGCGGCGGACGAGCACCTGGGCGGTCGGGTGACTCACCCCGAGCTCTCGCTCGAGGGCAAGCACGGCGGCGACGTCGCAAGGGTCGATCCTCAGGCGGGGCGGATCCGGCGGCACGCCGGGGAAGCTACGGGGAGGACCCGACGGAAGCGGGTGGTGGTCACGGCGTTTGGGCGCGGCGCTCTGCGTTCGCCCGCCTCGCCCGGCGTCCCATCTCGTCGATGCGGATTTCAGCCCAAGCCGAGGTGCGAACGCATCGGCCTCGGGCGGCGCGAAGCAGAATCGGGCCCCATTACCATGCCCCACCGTGACCTCCCTCGCGCCCGCGGCGGCCCGGCCGCTCGGCCCGCGTGCAGCCAGGGCGCTCGTCTTCCTCGCGGCGGGCGCCGTGCTGGTGCTCGAGATCCTCGGCGTGCGGCTGCTGGCGCCGTACGTCGGCCTGACGCTCGAGACGACCACCGCGATCATCGGCGCCGCGCTGGCCGGCCTCGCCGCCGGAGCCGCGGCGGGCGGGCGCGCCGCCGACCGCCTCAACGGCCGCTGGCTGCTGCCGCTGCTGCTGGCCGCCGGCGGCCTGCTGTGCATCGCGGTGGTGCCGCTGGTGCGGGCGTTCGGGGCCGCTGCACGCGGCACGAGCGAGCTGTCCGCCCTGCTCATCGCGCTGATGATCCTGTTTCCGCCCGCCTTCGTGCTCAGCGCGGTGAGCCCGGTGGTCGCCAAGCTGCAGCTGCACGATCTGCAGCACACCGGTCGCGTGGTCGGAAGCCTCTCGGCGTGGGCGACCGCGGGCGCGCTCGTCGGGACCTTCGGGACGGGGTTCGTGCTCGTCCCGCTGATGCCCACGAGCGCCGCGGTGTTCGCGATCGGCGGCCTGCTGCTGACGGTCGCGCTGTTGCTCGCGCTGCGCTTTGGCGCTACCTCCCCCGCCGTCGCGATCGCGTGCGTCGCCTGCGCGCTGTCGCTCGCGGGCGCGGCAATGGCGATCGGCTCGCCCTGCGACGCCGAGACCGACTACCACTGCGCGATCATCGTCGACTCCGAGCGTCCAGGCGGACGCACGCTGATCCTCGACGACCTGCGCCACTCCCATGTCGACCTCGACGACCTCAGCCACCTCGAGTTCGACTACACGCGCTGGATGGGCGATGCGATCGATGCCCTGCCCGGCGGGCCGCTACGCGTGGTCTATCTCGGCGGAGGTGGCTACACGCTGCCGCGCTACGTCGCCACCGTCCGGCCCGGGTCGCGCGCGCGGGTCCTGGAGGTCGACGGCGAGCTCGTCGAGCTCGCGCGGCGGCGGCTCGGATTGCGGACGGGTTCGCATCTGCGCGTCCGGGTCGGCGACGCGCGCGTGACGCTGCGCGACGAGCCGACCGACTCGGCCGACGTCGTGGTCGGAGACGCCTTCGGTGGGCGCTCGCTGCCCTGGCACCTCGCGACGGCGGAGTTCGCCCGCGAGATCCGGCGCGTCCTGCGGCCCGGCGGCCTGTACGCGCTGAACCTCATCGACCAGGGCGACCTGCGGCTCCTGCGTGCCGAAGCGGCGACGCTGCTCGAGGTGTTCGCCGACGTGCGCCTCGTCGCTCACACCGAGAACGGGCAGCCCGCCGGAGGCAACGTCGTCTTCCTGGCCTCCGACCGTGCGCTGGCGCCAGACGTGCGCTCGACCTCGCGCGGGGCGCGCACGCTCGATCGCCGGGCGGTGCGGCGGATCGCCGGCGACGCCGACGTTCTGCGCGACGACGACGCGCCCGCCGACCAGCTGCTCAGCGCGCGCTGAGGACGCCTACTTCAGCGCGACGACGAACGCGCCGATGAGCACGAGCGACAGCACCGCAGGAACCGCGTAGCCCAGCGCACCGACGACGTACAGCATCCAGACGAGCGCCAGCGGCGCGAACACGGCCACGGCGGCCGGCGCCCAGCCGCGCGTCTCGGCGATGACCGCGACGCCGGTCCCGAGGAGCGCGATCAGCGCGGCGCAGAACACGATCATCCCGATGACGAACAGGCCGAAGGCGATCGCCATGAACGGGTTGTCGCCGGGTGCCCGATCGCCGCCGAACCTCGACACGAAGACGAGACCGCCGGCAATGACGGCCGCCGCGCCGAGCGCGGCGGCGACGCTCAGCCGTCGGATTGTCCAGCCACTCTGCTGCATCGATCGCGTCGCAGGGGCTTCCCTCTGCGGCCTGCCGTCACGCGCCTGGTTCGGCGCCGGCGGATGCGGCGGCGCCCGCGTGGTGGCGCCGATGACCACGATGCGCTGCGATCCGGCTCCGTCAGAGGCCATGAGGGTCAATACGCGCGGGGCGCGCAGATCCCTGCCGGCGCTCTGCGGCGATCACGTCGCGAGCAGTTCGTCCTCGTCGTGCGCGGCAGCCGCTTCCTGGCGCGCACCGATCCAGTAGAAGACGCCGTAGCCGAGCGCCGCACCGGGGATGCCCTGCATGGCGGTGAGGATGTTCGTGTCGTCCTGTCCTGGCACGCTGAAGCCGTTGACGACCAGTCCGAAGGCGATGGCGCCCAGCAGGCAGCCGAGAAACGCTCCGATGATCCCGGCCCAGCAGCGGTCCGGGAGGAACACGGTGAAGTGCCAGATGGCGATCGCCATCATCACCCACGCCAGGACGCCCATCTAGCGAGGCCTCCCGTGCTTGCGGTTGCGCGGCTTGCGCTGCGACTTGTCGCGGCGCTTCTGCGTGCCGCCGTCGCCCTTCATGTACAGCTCGGAGGGATCGGCGTCGCGCGCCGGATCGGGCTCCGGGTCGGCGACGGCGGTCCGCGCCGGCGGCGCGTCGGCGTGCAGGTCGCGCACCATCTCGTCGAACTCCTCGCGCGAGACCTGCCGCTCGGGGTCGTCGGGCGCGACCAGGCTACGGCGCGAGCGCCTCGGGGCGCCGGGATGGGCGGCGCTCGAGCAGGCGACTCGAGCGGCCCGCGACCACGGGCTGCTCGTGATCGCCGACGGCAAGCGCGGCGACGTGCCCGTGACCGCACAGGCCTACGCGCACGCGCTCGTCGGGGAGACAGAGGGCCCGTTCGGCACGGTCGCGGGGCTCGGGGTGGATGCCTTCACCGCCAGTCCGCTGCTCGGGCGCGACGCGCTCGAGCCGCTCGTCTGCGCGGCGCGTGCCTGCGGCGCCGGGCTGTTCGCGCTCGTGCGCACGTCCAACCCCGGCGCCGCCGACGTGATGGACCTTGCGGTCGAGGGCGGTGGACGTCTCTGGGAGCGGCTGGCCGCGCTCGTCACGGCGCTCGGGGAGTCGGGCCCAGGCACCGCCGCGCTTGCCGACGTCGGTGCCGTCACGGGCGCCACAGCGCCGGAGCACCTCGAGCGGATGCGCGAGCTGATGCCCCGCACGCCTTTCCTG
>JAHWJM010000148.1 GCA_019348435.1 Actinomycetota bacterium | reverse complement strand
GCGTCACGCAGCGACGGAGGGAAGTCCGGGCGCGCGCCCTCGCGCAGGCGCCGCGCGATCGCCGGCCGCGCGTGAGCGGTCTGGCCGGAGAACCACTGCGCGGCGCCGGCGATGAGCCAGGCCCAGTGCGCGGCGCGCCACGTCGCGCGGGGCGACCAGGGCGGCGGCAGCGCGCGGTTGCACTCCGCCACGACGAGCTGGACGTACAGCGCGGCGGGCGTCAGGGAGAGCATCTGGCGCGACTCCTCGACGTTTGCCGCACGCGCGACCAGCAACCGCGGGGAGAGCGTGTGCAACGCGCTGCGGCTCGGCCACCCCGTGACGTAGCGCCGGGCCGCCGGCGTCGTCAGGCGGCGGAGGATCGGCAGCAGCGGCTGCGCGAGGTCGAGCTCGACGCGGCTGGTGTGCAGCACGATCGTGACCTCGACGGACGGCAACTGGTCGAAGACCGCGGCGAGCCGCTCGCGGGTGTCCTCGAGCAGGCCGAGCACCGCGCCGACGTCATCGTCGTCGCGCTCCTCGTGGCGCGCCACGAAATGATTGGACGAGCTTTCCACCCAGGCGCACATCGCCCGCCAAGTTTCGCTGCCGGGGCCGGCGCCCCTGCACCTCGACAACCTGCTGGTACGTCGGGCGGTTCTGCCAGCCGAGCATCGGTTGCGTGATCGCGCCGGTCGGGCGGAAGGCGATCGCGTCGAAGCAGGCCTGGTCGAACGGGCGGCTACGGCGCAGGGGGCGGCTGCGCCGATTCCCACTCGAGCTCGGTCGTGATGCCGTGGCCGAGCAGGATGCCGTTGGCCTCCTGGAGCGAAGTCGCGTCGGCGACGAGGCGCGCGCAGCGGGCGGCGGTGCACAACGCTGCCGCCGGAGCGAAGAAGAACACCAGACCGCCGCTGGCCGTCAGCTGCACCGTGCGGCGCCCGTCGCGGATCGGCACCGCGCCGAGCCCGCCGCGGGCGCAGCGCAGGCCCATCGTGCTGGCCTCCGTCGGGATCTCGCCGACCGCCGCCTCGAGGCGGTCGAGCTCCTGCGAGCCGGGACCCCAGGCGCCGAGGTAGCCGCCGGCCGCGGCGACCTCCGCCAACCGCTCGCGAACCTCGTCGGGCGTCAGCTCGCCGTCGCAGCCCGCGCCGAAGATGGCGCCGAGCACGCCGATCCCGCGATCGACGAGCAACGGTGCCGCGGCGAGGCAGACAGCGTCGGCCAGCGGGCTGCCGAGGCCGGCCTCGTCGCCGTGGGCGAGCACGTCGCCGCCGACGTCGGTCAGCACGACGAGGTCGCAGCCGAGCTGCGCAGCGGCATCCGCCAGCGACGCCGCGACCGCGGCGGGGCCTTCGCTGGGGTCCAGCAGCAGCACCGGCTCGCCGAGGTGGCGGCCATGTGCGACTCCGCGAACGCGATGCCGCCGGCGCGGGTGACGGTGTCCGGCCCCGCGAGGGCGACCGCCTCGTTCAGCACCTCGGCGCCGGCGATCTCGTCGAGCCGCCGCGGCCCCGGCTCGGGATCGATCGGCCGGCGCTCCCAGGTCAGGCCGCCGACGATCGCGGGCGTACCCACAGCGCGCGCCAGCTCGGCCACGACGAGCGAACCCACGACGTCGCCCCCGCCGCCGATGCCGAGCGCGAGGACCCGCTGCGCCGCGGCGATCGCCGCGAGCAATGGCTACACGAGCGCCGGGATGCCGCCGTTGGCGATCGCGCGGATCGTGGCGGCGGCACGCTCGAACTCGTCGTCCGAGAGGACCGGCGTGCCTTCGAAGGGCAGGTCGCGCTGCAGCTCCAGCCACGAGCGGCAGCCGCCGTACTCGTCCTTCACGCGCACCGTGACCGGGCGCGGGATGCGGTACGTGCGCAGCAGCAGGACGTGCAGCGGATGGCGGCGCTTCCACTCCAGGCGCTTCTCCGCGTAGTCGGTGCTCCATACGTAGAACGGAGACAACGCGTCGACGCAGCGGGGGTCGGTGATCGTGAAGTGATCGGCCACCTCGGCCCACGCGCGGATGCGCACGCGGTCGGGCTGCGGGAGCGGGTTCAGGCCGGTTCCGGCCAGCGCGCCGGCAGGCGGCTCGCCATCGGCCCAGACGCCCTCCTCGAGCGCTCGCGCCAGTTCCGGCACGTGCGATTCGCGCACGCAGTCACCGCGCTGGTGGTCGAACGTGGGGTACAGGAAGAAGCGGTCGTGCTCTACGCGAAAACGCTTCTCGGACTCGCGCAGCCCGCCCTTTCGCAGGGTGAGCAGCTGCTCGCCTTCGGCGAGGGCACGGACGGTGACCGCCCACTCTTTGAACGCAATTGGCATAGAGAATCCCAGACGACGACGGTACAAAGCATGGAACGCAAACGAAATGAACCCGTTGCCTCAGACCAAGCCAGAGCCGAGCAACGGGACGGCGTAATTGTGGCACAGATCCGCACAAATGACCAAATAAGCCTGCAAACATCGAGGTTTGCCTTGTGACGTCAGCCATCGATCCGGGTGCCGGCGAAGGCTTCCAGCGCCTCGATCAGCGCCGCGAAATCGTCATCGGCGTGTCCGCGCGCCATCGCGGCGACGAGAACGTCGCGGGCACGAGCAGCAGCCGGAAAGGGCACCTGGGCGGCCTGCGCCTCCTCGATGCAGAGGCGGACGTCCTTGAGCATGTGTTCGAGCTTGAAGAGCGTCGCGTAGTCGTGGGCGCGCATCGGCGCGGCCTTCAGGTCGAGCATCGCCGAGGCGCCCGACCCCGTGCCCATGACGGTGACGAGGGCGTCGAGGTCGACGCCGCTCGCATGACCGACGAGCAGCGCTTCGCCGAGGGTCGCGGCGTTGGCGGCGGCGACGGCGTTGTTGATGAGCTTGACGATCTCCCCGTGCCCGAGCGGCCCGACGTGGACGACGAGCTCTCCCATGACCTCGAACAGCGGGCGCGCGCGGGCGAAGTCCTCGGCGGTGCCGCCGGCCATGATCGTCAGGGTCCCGTCGGCGGCCTTCGGCGAGGACCCCGTGACCGGCGCGTCGAGCAGCGTGAGCCCGCGCTCCTGCAGCTCGGCGCCGATCGCCCGGGTCTGCGCGGGCGCGATCGTCGACATGTCGACGCACAGCGTCCCCGGCTGGGCGCCGTGCGCGACGCCCTGCTCGCCGAGCAGCGCCTCGCGCACCTGGTCGCCGTCGACGACCATGCTGATGACGACGTCGCTGGCGGAGCCGACCTCGGCCGGCGAGGCGGCGACGGTGCCGCCGTGTTCGGTGGCCCATGCGTCCGCGGTGGCCCGAGTGCGGTTGAAGACCGTCAGCTCGTGCCCCGCGCGGGCGAGGTTCGCGGCCATCCGCGAGCCCATGATCCCGAGCCCCACGAAGCCGATGCGGCGGGGGGAGGAGGGCTCTGGAGAGGGGGCATCAGGCGCGATGGCGATGATGCTAGGGCGCCGGGTCAGCCGGCGGCGTGCCATGCCCGCCGCCGCCGGGCGTCTCGATCGCCAGCCGGTCGCTCGGCGCGAGCTCGCCGCTGGCCTTGGCCGGCAGCGGCTCACCGTTGAGCAGGTTGCGTCCGCACGCGCCGTCCGCACCGCCGTCGGCGCCGCGCGGCGGGTGGCGGCGGCGCTCGGTGATCAGCGCGTAGGACATCGGCGCCAGCGCCTCGAGCTCACGCACGATCCCGTCGCCGCCGCGGTGGCGTCCGCTCCCACCCGAGCCGCGGCGGATCGCGTGGCGCACGACGCGCAGGGGGAACTCGAGCTCGAGCGCTTCGACCGGCGTGTTGAGCGTGTTGGACATCGCGACGTGCACCGCGCTCGGACCCTCGGCGTCGTGGCAGGCGCCCTGGCCGCCGCCGAGCGTCTCGTAGTAGGTGAAGTCCTCCGTTCCCAGCGTGATGTTGTTCATCGTGCCCTGGCCGAGGGCGCGCCCGAACGCCGCGAGTACGAGGTCGGCGACACGGCTGGAGGTCTCGACGTTGCCGCCCGCCACCGCGGGCGCCTCGCCGTCGCCACCGCCACCGCTGCCGGCGTTGAGCAGCGAGCGCTCCGGCGCGCGCACCTCGATCGGGCGGTAGGCGCCGGCGCTGGGCGGCACGTCGGGGTCGGTCAGCACGCGCACGGCGAAGTAGGCGGCCGAGCGCGTCACCGCGAGCGGGCAGTTGAGGTTGCCGTGGTGCTGCTGGGCGCTGCCGGTGAAGTCGAGGACGAGGCGGTCGCCGTCGACCGTCGCGACAAGCCGCAGCTCGATGTCGCCGTCGGCTGCCTCGAGCACGTCGCGTGCCTCGCGCGGCCCGTCGGGCAGCGCGGCGATGCAGGCGCGGGTACGCCGCTCGGCGTAGTCGAGCACCGCCGCAGTCGCCTCGCGCAGTCGCTCCGCGCCGAGCCGCTCGGCGAGCTCGACGAGGCGCCGCGCACCGATCCGGTTGGCGGCGAGCTGGGCGCGCAGGTCCGCCCGGCGCTGGTCGGGCTGGCGCATCTGCCCGACGAGCTCGTCGATCGCCGCATCGTCGAGCACCTGTGGGGCGATCACGACGCCCTCCTCCGCGAGGGTGGTGGAGTCGGCGGGCATCGAGCCGGGAACGCGGCCGCCGACGTCGGCGTGGTGGGCGCGGTTGGCCGCGAACCCGATCAGTGCGCCGGTCGCCGGTTCGAGCACGGGTGTGATCACCGTGATATCGGGCAGGTGCGTGCCCCCGCGAAACGGGTCGTTGAGGATCCATGGGCGGCCCTGCGAGTGATCCTCGCCGAGCACCGCGGCGACCGCCGCCGGCATCGCGCCGAGGTGCACCGGGATGTGCTCGGCCTGCATGATCATCTCGCCGGCGGCGTCGAACAGGCCGCTCGAGCAGTCGCGGCGTTCCTTGATGTTCGCCGAGTGCGCGCTGCGCACGAGCGCCGCACCCATCTCCTCGCACGCCGCGCGCAGCGCGCCGGTGACGACCTGCAGGTCGATCGCGTCGAGCGTCATGCGCCCGGTGCCCCCTCTCGCTCGAGCACGATCGTGCCGGTGTCGTCGACGCGGCCGGACCAGCCGGGCGGCACAGCGAGCGTCGCCTCCGGCAGCTCGCACACCGCCGGCCCGCTGATCGGCTCGCCCGGCGCGGGCTCGCCGCGCACGATCTCGGCGTCGTGCTCCTCGCCGCCGAAGACAACGGTCCGCCGCGTGCGCTCCACCCCCGCCGCGTCGCCGGCGGCGAGATCGAGCTCTGGGGCGGGCACGCGCGCCGTGGCGCGGATCGTCACGACCTCGATCGGCGTGTCCGCGTCGCGGTAGCCGTAGCGGTCTGCGTGCTGGGCCTCGAATGTCTCGCGCAGCGCCGTGACCGTCGCGCCGCGCAGATCCCGCACGGTCAGCTCATGCGCCTGGCCGCGGTACCGCACCTCGTAGGCGACCTCGAGCTCGCTGCTGTCCTGGCCATCCTCGCCGCCGCCCAGCGTCGCGCGCGCCGCCGCCGCCAGCTCACCCCGTGCCGCGTCGAGCGCCGCGTCGGTCAGCCCGGCGCCGGCCAGCAGCACCGTTCGCTGCTCGCTCGCGCGCCGATCGGCGGCCGCCAACCCGAGCGCGCTCAGCACGCCCGAGGCGCGCGGGCAGAGGATCGTCGTCATCCCCAGCTCGTCGGCGACGGCCGCGGCGTGCAGGGGCCCCGCCCCGCCGAACGCGAGCAGCGCGAAGCGGCGCGGATCGATGCCCTGCTCGACCGTCATGACGCGCAGGGCGCGCACCATCTCTGCGTTTGCCACGCGCACGATTCCCTCCGCGCAGTCGAGCAGTTCGAGGCCCACCTCCGACGCGAGCGCATCGACGGCTCGCTGCGCCGCGGCGCGGTCGAGCGCGCGGCAGGCGGCCTCGCCGTCGGCGATCCGGGGCAGCAGCTGCTGGCGCTGGTAGGCCAGCACCGTCTCGTCGATGCCGGCGTTCTTGATGGCGTCGACGACCTTGGCGATGGCCAGCGCCTCGCCCTCGGCGCGCAGCAGCAGCGCCTCCCGCTCGGCCTCGGCCTGCAGGATCGTCGCCGCGCGGTCCGCCTCGGCGTTCAGGACCACCGCCTGCTTCTGGCCCTGCGCCGACAGGACCGCCGACTGCTGCTGCCCCTCGGCGGTCAGGATCGCCTCCGCGCTCTTCACGAGACGCGCCACCAGGTCCCGCCGCTGTTCTGTGAGCTCTCGGACCTGTGTGGCGGAACCTGCGTCGGCGAGAGAGGATTGGACCTCCAGGAGCCCGTTCAGGTCGTCCGGCCGGCTCCTCGAGAGCTGGTTGACCGCCCACGCGCTCACCGAAGGCTTCTGGAGCTTCTTCACGCGCGCCGCGCCCTCTTCGTCTCCCGCCCTCTTTAGTTCCTGCGCGAGCTGGTTCCGAGCCTGGGTGAACTCGTCCAGGGGGAGACCGTAGAGCCGGTCGACACTCTCGTCGGTGTCGCTCACAGCTTCTCCGCGATGAAGGCTTCGAGTTGTCTGAGATTCCGCACCTCGACCATGGCGTCTACCTCGGCCGCGTA
>JAHWJM010000147.1 GCA_019348435.1 Actinomycetota bacterium | reverse complement strand
GCCGCCGGCCGGGCTCTGATCGGGCTCGGTCATCGACTCGACCGGAACGTGGATCCGCAGATCCAGCGGCTTGCCGACGCCGGCGTCGACGATCCGGCACGTCCGCCGCGGGCCGACCATGAAGCGGGCGACCTCCTCGAGCGGGTTCTGCGTGGCCGACAGGCCGATCCGCTGCGGCTCGCGGCGCTCCTGGATCGCGGCGAGGCGCTCCAGCGTCAGCGCGAGGTGCGAGCCGCGCTTCGTCGCAGCGACGGCGTGGATCTCGTCGACGATCACCGCCGCGACCTGGGTGAGGATCTCGCGCGCGCCGCTCGAGAGCATGAGGTACAGCGACTCCGGCGTCGTGATGAGGATGTCGGGCGGGTTGCGGCGCATCGCCGCGCGGTCCTTCTGAGGTGTGTCGCCGGTTCGCACGCCGACGCTGAGATCGGCGCCGATGCCGCGCAACGGCGCGCGCAGGTTGCGGTCGATGTCGTAGGCCAGCGCCTTCAGGGGCGAGACGTAGACCAGCCGCGCCCCGGCGCCCTGGCTAGCGCGCGGCGTGCTGCTCAACCGATCCAGCGCCCAGAGGAACGCGGCAAGCGTCTTGCCTGATCCCGTCGGCGCGGAGATCAGCACGTGCTCCCCGGTGGCGATCGCCGGCCAGGCCTGCGTCTGGACCTCGGTCGCGGTCTCGAAGGCCGCCTGGAACCACGTGCGGACGGTGGGGGTGAACTGCTCGAGCGCCACGAGTGCAGGCTAGCCCCGATCAGAGCCTGCGCATCGCTTCGCGTGCGCGATTCGCCACCCCACCGAGCTTCGCGACCAAGCAGCCGGGATGAACGAGCGACCGATGGACGCGCGCCCTCCGTCGAGCTGTCGCTCGTTCAGTCCCTACTCCCGGAGATCTCGCTTGAGGTGGTCGCGGGCGAACATCCGCAGCGCCTCGTCTGCGTCGACGCCCTCCCGTCCATGAAGCCGCCAGGCGATCGTCAGGAGAAGGTCGTCGATGGCAGTACGCAGCATCCGTGCCCGCTGAGCCGTGCCGGGGTCCTCGCCGCTCGCAGAGGCGCGAGCCGTCAGCACGCGCAGGAAGGGGAGCTGCGCGGAGAGCAGGAGGCGCTCGTCGGGATCCCTGAAGTAGTACGACGCGGGGATCGCGACGATGTCGCGCTCGACGGCGACGATGCGGGAGGTCAGCTCGGTGAACATCTGCCCGTTGGCGACCGGCGCGTCGTGCTCCCCGTCGGCCGCCTCCCGCAGCAGCCACAGCTCATAGCCCAGAGCGCGCCGCCGCTGCACCGCCGGCTGCACCGCGAACAGCCACGTGACGCTTGCCGTGAGCAGGCCGAAGCCGAGCAGAGCCTGGAGTGGCGGGATGACGCGCAGCCACTGGTCGACCGGCGTCACGTCGCTGTATCCGAGCGTCGACAGCGTGAGGATCGAGATGTGCAGCGCTTCCCAGAAGCCGCCTTGCGCGGACTCTCCGGCGACATCGCGAAAGCTCCCGAGATGCGGCCACAGCAGGAGCGCCCAGCCGACCAGGAGGAGGACCGTCCACGTCGCGATGACGGCCACGAGACCGAAGGGCCCCGCGAGAGGGAACACTCCCGGCCAACGGTCGGCCGCGCGCCGCAGCGCGCGCCAGACGGCGCGGGTCAGCGCGCGGCTGATGCTGGCGCGCCCCTCGAGGTGAAACAGCACGTCGAAGATGTCGCGCAGCGCCATCGCGATCAGCACGATGCCGGCGACGGTCAGCAACAGCGTGTATCCGAGGGACATGTGAGCGGAAGGCTTACCCAGCTGCGCCGGCTGGCACGGACAGCTCCCGCGCGCGCCGGAACACCGCATCGAGCATCGGCTCGGTCAGCACCCCGGTGAACGTGTTCTGCTGGCTGGGATGGAAGGTCCCCAGCAGGACGGGGGCCGGCGGATCCAGCACGAGCTCGACGCCGTGCCCGAAGCGCGGCCGCGGTCGCGGCACCGGCAGGCCGCTGCCGCCCAGCAGGCGCAGCGCGGCATCCCACGCGAAGGCGCCGAGACAGACGACGACCCGCACGCGCGCGAGCAGCTCGAGCTCGCGCAGCGCATAGGGCAGGCACCTGTCGCGCTCCGCCGGCGTCGGCTTGTTGGCCGGCGGCGCACAGCGCACCGCCGCAGCGATCCACGCGCCGCTCAGCTTCAGGCCGTCGCCGGCGTGTACGGAGGTCGGCTGGTTGGCGAAGCCGGTGCGGTGCAGCGCGGCGAAGAGGAAGTCGCCCGAGCGGTCCCCGGTGAAGACGCGGCCGGTGCGGTTGGCGCCGTGGGCGGCCGGCGCCAAGCCGAGGATCAGCACGCTCGCGTCGGGATCGCCGAAGCCCGGGATCGGCCGGCCCCAGTACTCCTCGCTCGCGAACGCGGCGCGCTTCTCGCGCGCGACGAGCTCGCGCCACGCCACGAGCCGCGGGCATCTGAAGCAGTCGACGATCTCGCTCTCGAGCTGCGCGAGGCGCTCCAGGCGCTCGGCCTCCGCGCTCAAGAAGCGCGCGGCGGCTGCCCGAGCAGCCCCAGGATGAGCCGTTCGACGAGCGGCTGCAGGTCGGTGACGCGCTCCGGCCGACCCGTGCGCAGCTGGCGCGAGACGAGCTCGAACGTCGCGCCGACGATCGCGAACGCCTCGTCGGGCGACGCGTACGCCGGCCCGCCGGTGCGCTCGGCCGCCTTCACCGTCTGGTCGTACATGACCTGCGCGAAGCGGTTGAGCGCGGCGAGCCTCAACTCCGCGAGGCGCGGCCCCGCGCCGACGGTCTCGACGAGGATCGCCTGGGCCATCGCGGGGTTGTCCTCGATCGCCTCGAGGATCGCGCGCAGGCCCGCGCTGTGGCGATCCTCGAAGCTGCGCTGCGCACCTCGCGAGGCAGCGACGAGCTCCTCGACGAGCGACGCCGAGGCGTACTCGAAGAGCGCGATCAGGCACTCCTCCTTGTTGGCGAAATGCTCGTAGAACGTCGCCTTCGACATGCCGGCCTGGCGGCTGATCGCCTCGGCGCTCGCATCCGCGTACCCGACGCGCGAGAAGACGATGGCGGCGGCGTCGAACAGCCGGTGCTTCTGCACCTCCAGGCGCACCTCGAGTGGCGGGGCGTGGCGCCCCCGCGGGATCGGCGGCTGTGATGACTCGAGCTCAGAGGTCAATGCGAGCAGTGTAGATACGCCATCGCGCCAAGCGGTGCGCGCTCCAGGCAGATCACGAACGCCGACGCCCCGCTAGGCTCCCGGCCGATGAGACCCGCCCTGCTGCTCTGTCTGCTGGCGCTCCCGCTGGGCGCCTGCGGCGCCGCGCCGCGCGATTCCGCCGAGGACTTCACCGGCGCGGAGCGGGCCGTCGCGAGCACGGTCGAGCAGCTCGAATCGGCCGCCCGCGACAACGACAGCGAGGTCGTCTGCACGAAGCTGCTCGCCGAGCGACTCCTGACGACGCTCAGGCAGCAGGGGACGAAGTGCGAGACCGCGGTCAAGGACGCCTTTCGCGATGCCGATGCGCTGGAGCTCACGGTCGAGGACGTCACGATCGACGGCAGCCGCGCCACCGCGCAAGTCACCTCCGGCACCGGCGACAACCAGAAGAGCGACACGCTCGAGCTCGAGAAGGTCGGCGGCGGCTGGCGGATCTCCTCGCTGCAGGCGTAGCTCCCGGGCCCGGCGCCGCCGCGCGCGCGTCAGTCCTTGATCGAGGCCCCGTACTGGCGCGCGTAGTACTCGCGGTAGCCCCCGGAGCGGATCGGCTCCCACCACTCGCGGTTGTCCTGATACCAGGCGACGGTCTCCTCGAGGCCCTCGGCGAAGCGCACCTGCGCCTCCCAGCCGAGCGCGCGGACCTTCTCCGAGCCCAGCGAGTAGCGGCGGTCGTGGCCCGGCCGGTCCCTGACGTAGGTCAGCAGCGAGTCGTCCGCGCCGGTCAGCTCGATGATCCGCCGGACGACGTCGAGGTTCGGGCACTCGTCCGGACCGCCCACGTTGTAGGCCTCGCCCGGCGTGCCGTGGGCGAGCACGTGCCCGATCCCGCGGGCGAAATCGTCGACGTAGAGCCAGTTGCGCACCTGCATGCCGTCGCCGTAGACGGGCAGGGGATCGCCGTGCAGCGCGTTGAGGATCATGAGCGGGATGAGCTTCTCGGGGTACTGGCGCGGGCCGTAGTTGTTCGAGCCGCGGCAGATCACCGTCGGCAGGCCGTAGGTGTGGAAATACGACGCGACGAGCAGGTCGGCTCCTGCCTTGGTCGCGCTGTAGGGCGACGACGGCGCCAGCGGCGAGCTCTCGGTGAACGAGCCCTCCTCGATCGAGCCGTACACCTCGTCGGTCGAGACCTGCAGGTAGCGCACCCCGGCGCGGCGGGCGGCCTCGAGCAGCACCCAGGTGCCCACGGCATGCGTCGTCACGAACGCGTCGGGCTCGGTGATCGAGCGGTCGACATGCGTCTCGGCCGCGAAGTTCACGACGGCATCGACGCCCTCGATCGCCGACGCGACCGCGTCGGGATCCTCGATGCCGGCGTGGACGAAGTCGATGTCCAGGTCGGCGAGGTTCTCTCGCCGCCCGGCGTACGTGAGCTTGTCGAGCACCGTGACCTCGTCACCGTGGTCGCGCAGGCGCACGCGCACGAAGGCCGAGCCGATGAACCCGGCGCCGCCGCAGACCAAGAGCTTCGTCAAGAGACCGCCACCCTCGCCGCAAGGTACTGCGCCAGGCCGCGCTGCCAGGGCGGCAGCACGATGCGGTCGCGGCGCTCGCTGCCCAGAACGCTGTAGGCCGGTCGCCGCGCGGGGCGCACGAACTGGTCGCTCGTGGCCGGCAGGACGCGGCAGTCGATGCCGGCGCGCTCGAAGATCTCCAGCGCAAGCTCGTTCCACGAGCACTGGCCGGCGCCCGCGAGATGGTGGATGCCGGTTGCCTGCGGGCGCTCGGCCAGCTCGACGAGCGCGCTCGCAAGATGCCCCGTCCAGGTCGGGCAGCCGATCTGGTCGGTCACCACGGAGACCTCGTCGCGCTCTGCGCCGAGCGCGAGCATCGTGTCGACGAAGTTCCTGCCGCCGGTGCCGAACAGCCAGGCCGTGCGCGCGATCACGTGCGCGGGGTTGGCCGCGGCGACGAGCCGCTCGCCGGCGAGCTTCGTCTCGCCGTAGACCCCGAGCGGCGCGACCGGATCGGACTCCACCCACGGCTCGCGCTTGGAGCCGTCGAAGACGTAATCCGTGGAGACGTGCACGATCCGCGCCCCGACCTCGGCCGCCGCGTCGGCGACGCGGCCCGCGGCGAGGTGGTTGACCGCGTCGGCCGCGGCGCGATCGCGCTCGGCGCCGTCGACGTCGGTGTAGGCGGCGCAGTTGACGACCGCGTCGGGGCGCCACTCGAGCATCGCCGCTCGCACGGCGGCCTCCGCGGTGACGTCGAGCTCCGCCCGCGTCGCGGCGAACACGTCATGGCCGCGCTGCCGCGCCGCCTCGACGACCGCGCGCCCGAGCATTCCCCCGGCGCCCGTGACGAGCAGCCTCAGCCGTTTCCCGTAGAGCATCGCGGGATCGAGCGTCACAGGATCCCGATCTCGGAGTTGTCGCCGACCATGAAGCGATAGGCGCGCGGCTGGCGCACGCCGCGAGCGATCTTGACGTTACGCCCCAGCAGAGAGGACTCCATGCGCCCCTCGAGGTTGGTGACCTGCGAGCCCTCCAGCAGGATCGAGTGCTCGACCTCGGCATCGCTGATGACGCAGCCCTCGCCGATCGAGGTGTACGGGCCGATGTAGGCGTCGGTGATGCGCGCCCCCGCCCCGATGATCGCCGGGCCGCGCACGGTCGTGCGCTGCAGGCGCGCGCCTGGCTCGACCACGACGCGCCCGTCGCACTGCGCGTCGAGCAGCTCGCCCTCGACACGGGGCTCGATGCGGTCCAGCACGAGCCGGTTGGCCTCGAGCATGTCCTCCAGGCGGCCGGTGTCCTTCCACCAGCCGCGCACGATGTGCGGCTCGACGCGGCGCCCCTCGTCGACGAGGTACTGGATGGCGTCGGTGATCTCGAGCTCGCCGCGGTCGCTCGGCTCGATCGCGCGGGCGGCGTCATGGATGCCGGCGGTGAACATGTAGACGCCGACGAGCGCAAGGTCGGTGGCGGGCTGGGCCGGCTTCTCCACAAGGCGCACGACGCGGCCGCCGTCGAGCTCGGCGACACCGTAGTTCTGCGGGTCGTCGACGGGCGTCAGCAGGATCTGCGCCGCCGGGCGCTCGCGCTCGAACTCCTGCACGAAATGGGTGATCCCCTTGTTCAGCAGGTTGTCGCCGAGATACATGACGAACGGATCCGTGCCGATGAACGGCTCGCTGATCTTGACGGCGTGGGCAAGGCCGCGCGGCGCGTCCTGCTCGATGTACTCGACACGCACGCCGAAGCGGGAGCCGTCGCCGACCGCGGCGCGGATTTCCGCCTGGGTCTCGCCGACGACGATGCCGATCTCGCGGATGCCGGCGGCCGCGATCGCCTCGATCCCGTAGAACAGGACCGGCTTGTTGGCGA
>JAHWJM010000146.1 GCA_019348435.1 Actinomycetota bacterium | reverse complement strand
CCGATCTTCCCGGCCGTGGTAGCTCGCGTGCGCAACGAAGTTCTGCAGGATGATCTCCTGCAGATGGCCATGCGCGGCGTGCACGGCGGCGAGCGCGGCGAGCGCCTGCATCCGCTCCTCCACGCTCTCGCCGATCCCGACGAGGATCCCGCTCGTGAACGGGATCCGCAGCTCGCCGGCGGCACGGATCGTGGCCAAGCGCCGCTCGGGGTGCTTCGTGGGCGATCCCTGGTGGGCGACGAGATCGGGGTTGACGGACTCGAGCATGAGCCCCTGCGACGCGGTGACCTCACGCAGCCGCGCGAGGTCCTCGGGCGCGAGGACACCGAGGTTCGTATGCGGCAGCAGGCCCCGCTCCAGCGCCTGCTCACAGACCCACACGACGTACGCGACGAAGTCCTGATGGCCGTACTCGGCGAGCCGCGCGCGCACCCCGGCGTCGACCTCCGGATGCTCGCCCGTCAGCACGAGCAGCTCCTTGACGTCGCGCCGCGCTGCGCCGTCGAGCAGATCAAGCACCGCGTCGGGCGCGTGCAGGTGGGTCTGGTGGGTCGCGAACGCGCAGTACTTGCAGTAGCAGCGGCACGTGCGCGACAGCGAGAGCGTCAGGTTGCGGCTGAAGGTGACGCGCCGGCGCACCGCTGGAAGTCTAGGCCCGGGCCGAGGCAGGCCGGCACCGTATGCTCGCCGCGATGTCGCGTTGGCGCCTCCTCGTCGCCCTGCTGCTCGCCGTCGTCGCGCTCGCGGGCTGTGGTGCCGACGAGAGCGTGCGCGCCCCGAACGTCGACGCCACGCTGCTGCTGGACTTCCAGCCCAATGCCGTCCACACCGGGATCTATACGGCCGTCGCACGTGGCTATGACACCGCGCTGGGCGTTTCGCTGCGCGTGCGCGTCCCGACCGATTCGACCGACGCCGTCAAGCTGCTCGCCTCCGGGACCGTCGACCTCGCGGTGCTCGACATCCACGACCTCGCCATCGCCCGCGAGCGCGGCCGCGATCTCGTCGCCGTGATGGCGCTCGTCCAGACCCCGCTGGCGGCGATCCTCGCCTCGCCGGCGATTCGCACCCCGCGCGAGCTGGAGGGCCAGCGCGTCGGCGTGACGGGGCTGCCGAGCGACGACGCCGTGCTGCGGTCGATCGTCCGGGGCGCCGGCGGCGATCCGCGCAAGGTCGACAGCACGACCATCGGCTTCACCGCGGTGCGCAGCGTGTTGACCGGCCGCGTCGCAGCGGCGACCGGCTTCTGGAACGTCGAGGGCGTCGCGCTGCGCGCGCGCCGGCCGCAGATCCGCGAGTTCCGCGTCGAGGACTTCGGCGCCCCCGCCTATCCCGAGCTTGTCCTCGCCGTCACGCGCGAGACGCTGCAGGACCGTGCCTCCCTCGTTCGTGCCACGGTCGCCGCGCTGGCGCGCGGCTACGAAGAGGTGCTCAGCGACCCCGAGAACGGCGTCAGCGCGCTGCTGGACGCCGTCGACGGGCTCGATCGCGACGAGGTCGCGCGCCAGCTCGATGCGGTGTCGCCGTCGTTCACCGCCGGCGCGCGCGGCTTCGGTGAACTCGATCGTGGTCGGCTGGAGGACTGGGCGCGGTGGGAGAAGCGCTTCGGCATCACCCGGGATGAGCCTGACGTGGAGCTCGGGTTCGACGGCCGCTACGTGCCCGAGCCCGGCCGCGACTGAGCGTCACCGCTCGGCGCCAGGAGGCGCGCCATGATCAGCGACGAGCGCAGCGAGCCATCCTTGCGGCGGTAGTGGTTGCGGCGCAGGCCCTCGACCTCGAAGCCGTAGCGCGTGTAGAGCGAGATCGCGGGCCCGTTGTCGGGCCAGACCTCGAGCTCGACCTTGTGCAGGTCGGCGGCTTCGAGATACAGCAGCGCGGCGTCCATCAGCGCGCGGCCCCCACCGCGCCCGCGAGCGCCGGCCAGGATGCACATGCCCAGCGAGACGACGCCGCGGATCGGCGTCTGGTGCAGCGCGAGATTGCCAACGACCGCGCCGCCGTCGTCCTCGAGCGCCCAGAGCGCGTCGTCGTTCTCGAGCATCGCGCGTATGCGCTCGGCGCGCTCGGCGAGGTCGACCGGCGGCTCGGTCGCGATCCAGCGCCGCTCCTCGGCGACCTCACGGATCACGCCGGCGACCGCCTCGGCATCGTCGGCGGTGGCACGGCGGACGCGCATGGGCGCAGCGTACGGCAGGTTCGGAAGCTGCTGTTCACGGCCGCCGGCACCTGCCAGCCGGCGGGCAGTGCCTACTCCACCACCTCGCACGCCTTGGGATCCATCAGCCGATCGAGCCGATCGACCGTCACGCGGTCAAAGCCGGGCCCGCACGTCACCTCGTCGCGCGAGCCGTCAAGCGCGTTGATCTCGTCGTCCCCGGCGCCGCCGAACAACCGGTCGACGTCGAAGCCGCCGTTGAGCGTGTCGTCGCCGTCGTCGCCGCGAAGGACGTCGTTGCCGCGGCCGCCCTCGAGCTCGTCGTCGCCGGCGCCGCCCTCGACGAGTCGCTCCCCGACTCGCCGAACAGCGCGTCGTCGCCGCCGTCGCCGTACAGCGCGTCGTTGCCGTCGTCGCCGCGGATGTCGTCGTTGCCCTCGCCGCCGCGCAGCACGTCGTCGCCGTCCTGCCCGTTGATCGAGTCCGCCAGCACGCTGCCGCTCAGGCGGTCGTCGGCCGCCGTGCCGTTGACGGTCTCGTTCTCGGACTGCACGGCGATCGCCTCGAGGATCGCGACGCCCGCTGCGCCGCCCGCGAGCTTGCCGAGGTGCGCTGCGCCGCGCAGGCCGTCGAAGCGCGGGTCCTCGAGCGACGGGTCGGCGATGATCGCTCGCTCGCAGCCGCCGCCGCTGGTGACGAGGCGCACGAGCGTCGGCAGCGCCAGCAGCTCGGCCGGGTCGATGAACACGGTGTCGTGGCCCGGCCCGCAGTCGTAGAGGTCGTAGGCGCCGTGGCTGGCCCCGCCGTAGAGGACGTCGTCACCGGCGCCGCCCACGAGGCGATCCTGCGAGCCGCCGCCGAGGATGATGTCGTTGCCGGGCCCGCCGTCGATCGCGGCGTCAGCGGCGGGTGAGCCGTCGGAGTTCATCCTTCCGTCGGGAGCCGAGCCGGACAGGATGACGTCGTTGCCCTCGCCGCCGCGCACGACGCGGTCGCGACCGCGGTTGGTGTGGATGTAGTCGTCACCGGGCCCCCCGTCGACGAGGATCTCGTTGCCGAAGCGCGACTCGACGATGAAGTCGTTGCCGGGGCCGCCGAACAGGATGTCGTCGCCGTCGCCGCCGTCGATCCGGTCGTCGCCGTCGCCGCCGTCGACGCGGTCGTTGCCGGTTCCGCCGTTGAGGTCGTCGGTGCCGGCCCCGCCGGCGACGCTGTCGTCGGCCGAGTCGGCCTCGATCCTGTCGTTGCCGTCGCCGCCCGCGATCTTGTCGCTGCCGAAGCCGCCGCCGACGATGTCGTCGCCGATTCCGCCGAGGATCGTGTCCAGCCCGCCGCCACCGCGCAGGCGGTCGTTGCCGCGGGCGCCGTCGAGCCGGTCGTTGCCCGTTCCACCGTCGAGCGCGTCGTCGCCGTCGCCGCCGTTCAGCCGGTCGGCGTTGGTGGCGCCGATCAGCCGGTCGCGGCCGCGGCCGCCGGCGATGCGATCGGACCCGCCGCCGCCGTCGGCGGTGTCGCGGCCCGCGCCACCGTCGAGGCGATCGTTGCCCTTGCCGCCGACGAGGCGGTCGTTGCCGCCACCGCCGAGCAGCCGGTCGCTCGCCTTGCCGCCGTCAAGGCGGTCGCGGCCGCCCAGCCCGCGCAGCACGTCCCTGCCGCCGCCGCCGAAGAGGCGGTCGGCCTTCGCGGTGCCGGTGATGCGGTTGGACTTCGCGTCGCCGCGCTTCGTGACGGCGACCGCAGCCGTGCTGAACGTCAGCGCGAACAGGGCGACGAGCAGGAGGAATGCGCTACGGCGCAGCAACATACGGTTCTATCGGCAGCCGGCCGGGTGTTCGTGAGCACGTTGGCGCGCGCGGTCATCGATTCGTCCGCGCCGACGAGCGACCGTCTACGCGCTGATGTCGGCGGCCAACAGGCCGTCGGCGAGCGCCGCGCCCTCGCGCGCCATCCGCGAGCGGGGCACGACGAGATCGCAGCCGGCGTTCAGCGCGCTGCGGCGCGTCTCGACATCGGTGTGCAGGTAGAAGGCGAGCGCGCGGGTGACCGGCAGCGCGGCGCCGAGGGTCGCCAGCCGAGCAGCCGAGTCCTCACACAGATCGAGCACGAGCAGGTCGGCGCCGTCGAGCTGCTCGAGCGCGGCCTGCGGCGTGGGTGCGACCTGCACGTCGTGTCCGGCGGCCGTCAGCATGCCCTGCACCTTCGAGCCAAACAGCAGGTCGGGCAGGTGGGCGACGACGCGGGCCATCAGCGGACAGCCACTACTGCGCCCGGAGCTTGCGAAACTCGTCGCGCACGGACTGCGGACGCCCCCACATCTGCTTCACCTCGACACGGCCGGAACGCAGCTCGCGCAGTACGAGCTCGCCCTCGATGCCCGCCTCGTCGAGCAGCTTCAGCGTCCCGTGCACGGTCGGTGCCGCGGCGGCATGGCCGAAGCGGTGGGCGACAAGCAGGCGCCAGTGCCAATCGTGCTGCGAGTACGGCTGCGCGTTGCACGTCACGAGGTACGTCGAGGCGTCGATGTAGCGCGACTCGTCCTTGATGCGCAGGTCGAGCTCCATGTCCGTCCAGTCGTCGGGCAGCGAGTCCACGATCTGCTGGAAGGTGTCCGCAAGCGCCATCGCCTCCGCAATCTAGTGGGTCTTCTCGTTTCGAGAAGCCCAGCGGATGATCCGTCAGACGGTGGACGGCAGCGGCAATCCCGACCAGCGGGGACGGCTATCCTCGCCTCATGGCCACGCTGACCGATGAGCTCGCCGCCGAGTATCGGGTGCTCAAGCAGGGCTGCGGCCTGATCGACCGCTCCGAGCGCGGCAAGCTCGCCCTGACCGGCACCGAGCGCAAGTCCTTTCTCGCCGGGCAGGTGACCAACGACATCGAGGGCCTGACCCCCGGGAGCGGCTGCTACGCCGCCTTCCTGACGCACAAGGGCAAGATGCTCGGCGACCTGCGCGTGCTCGACGTCGACGACGGTGACGGCGAGGCCGAGCTGCTGCTCGACACCGAGCGCGGGACGCTGCAGGCGCTCTTCGACCTCGTGCGCCGCTTCAAGATCGGCTACGACGTCGATCTGCACAAGCGCACCGTCCAGCGCGGGCTGCTGTCGCTCATCGGCCCGGAGGCGCGCGCCATCGCGGGCGCCGAGGCCGTGCCGGTGGACGAACACGCCCACCGACCCGGTGAGGTCGATGGGCACCCCGTGCGGCTGATCGCCACCGACCTCGGCATCGACGTGCTCTGCGACGCCGACGCCACCGCCGACGTGCGCGGGGCGCTCATCACCGCGGGCGCCATCCCGGTCTCCGAGGATGGCGCCGAGATCCTGCGCGTCGAGAGCGGACGCCCGCGCTACGGCTTCGACGTCGACGACTCCACGATCCCTCAGGAGGCCGGCCTGAACGACCGCGCGGTGAGCTTTACGAAGGGCTGCTACGTCGGCCAGGAGACGGTCGCTCGGCTCTTCTACCGCGGCAAGCCCAACCGCCACCTGCGTGGCCTCAAGCTCTCCGAGCCGGTCCCGGCGGGTGCGGAGCTGCGCCTCGGCGAGCGGGTGGTCGGCACCGTGAGAAGCTCGCTCGTCTCCCCCACCCTCGGCCCGATCGCGCTTGCGCTTGTGCGTCGCGAGGCCGTGGTCGGCGACACGCTCGACGTGGCCGGCGGCGCGAGCGCGTTCGACAAACAGAGCCACCGCCTCGTATCGCTCGACGGAGCTTGCCTCGACGTGATCCAGGGCTCCCTGCCGCCCCAGGGGAGGCACGGCCAGCGGCGGGATCGCGACGACGTGCTCGGCGCGCAGGCGCAGCGGCCACTTGCTCGTGCCGATGCCGGGGTGGACGAACAGGCGCCGGCCGTCCTCCTCGATCAGTCCGCCGGCGTAGCGGTCGCCGAACCGCGACGGGATCGCCCACTTGCGCAGGACGGGGATGTTGAGCTGACCGGCGTGGGTGTGGCGACGGGGGCCATCCTGCTGGGCCTGTGGCTGATCCGGCAATGACGGAACCCTCACCGCCGCCCGAGCCCGACGACGGCGCCGACACGCAGATGTTCCGCGCCTTCGTCGAACGGAACGAGCCGCCGCGGCAGAAGGCGGTCGGCGCACCGTTTCGCATCGTCACGCTGCTCATCGGCCTGGTCGTCTTCGTGGGTCTGATCCTTCTGCTGCTGAAGTTGTAGTGGTGCGGGTCGTCGTCAGGGCGTTCGCCGTCCTGACGGTTCTGGCGGTGCTGGGTCTGGCTGGTGTCGGCTGGTACTACTCCGACGAGATCCTGGACGTGGAACGGCCGAGCGAGCCGAGCTACGACATCGAGGTACTGGCGGTCGACCGCAGGACGGTCACGCTGGAGCCGACGGCGGACGCGCGGCGCGAGGGGGTCTACGGGCTCGACGCG
>JAHWJM010000145.1 GCA_019348435.1 Actinomycetota bacterium | reverse complement strand
CGCAGATGCGCGGATAGCCCCAGCACGACGCGGAGTCCGGCACCATCACGAGCGGGACGAGCGTCCGCGCGGCATAGCCCAGCGCGCGCTCGTCGACGTCCGGAAAATGTTCCTGCAGCCCCGCGCGGATGGCGTCGAACGTCAGCGGCCGGTCCGCCAGCAGCCGGCGGGTGGCAACCACGACCGCGTCGGGATCGAGGCCCTCGGCGCGCCTGCCGAGCACCCGCAGCATGGCGGACGCCGGCGGCTGCAGCGCGAGCCGCAGCGCCACGTAATCGGCGGCGCTGAACAGATGCAGCGTCGAGCGCATGAGCGTCGCGCGCACGACCGACCGCTTCGCGAGGGCGCCCAGCAGCGCCTCAGGCGAGAAGCCCCCCGTCCGCGACCACAGCCCGACGAACGGGTGCTTGGGCTCCTGCGCCTGCATCCCGCCGAGCCGCTGCACGGCGGCCGGCACGGCGAGATCCTCGGCGCGCTCGAGCAGCATCTGGCGCGCGAGCGTGGCGCGGTTGAGCTCGCGCGCGCTCAGAACCGCAGTGGCGCCCATCACCGCAGCTCGTCGGCCAGCATGTCCATCAGCAGGCCGTCGTGCCACGTGCCGTCGTTGCCGCGCTCGTAGGCGCGCATGATGCCGACGGGGCGAAAGCCGATCGCGGCGTACACCGCGATCGCGCGCTCGTTGGCGGCGGCGGAGTCGATGATCAGCCGGTGGTGGCCGCACTCCTCGATGAGCCAGCGCGCGGCCAGGCGCAGCGCCTCGGCACCCAGCCCGGCGCCCTGGCGCTCCGGCGCGAGGAAGATGTCCAGCCCGGCGTGGCGGTAGTCGGGCTCCTCCTCCTCGTAGACGCCGAGCCAGCCCGCCAGCGCACCGTCGACCTCGATCGCGAACGCGTCGTTGCCGGCGGCGTCCTCGAGCAGCCCCGCGCGGTGATGCTCGCGGTCATGCGGCCGCGAGCCCCACCAGCGCGCCACCTCCGGCTGAGCGATGATGCCCGAGAGGACGTCGGCGTCGGCCGCCGCGAGGGGGCGCAGCACGACGCGCTCGCCGCGCAGCGTCGGCAGCGCGCGGTTCACGACGCGGACGCCGGCTCGTCCGCCGGGTCAGCCGCCATCCGCTTCAGCGCCCGGGCGGACTCGCGGTCGACGGCGTCCTTCATCGCCATCCCGAAGACGGCCAGCAACGACTCGGAGGCCAGCGGGCGCAGGCGCTCGAGCGCGTCCTGCACCGCCGGCCAGCCGTCGCTCGGCCGCCCGGCCTGCTCGAACGGCGTCCAGACCACCTCGAGGAAGAGGTCGACGTAGGCCTGCGCCAGGCGATCGGCGTGCTCGCGCACTTCTGCGGTGAACTCCAGCGAGCGCTCGAGCGACACGCCAAGGCGCTGCAGCTCCTGGCCCGCCTGGGCCAGCCGCGGGCTGCGGACCTCAAAGCGCCCGTCGGGCAACTGGCGCACGAGGCCGATCGACAGCGCCTTCATGAGGTGCGCCGGGTCGGCGGTGCCCCACTGCGCGATGAGCTCGGCGATGTCGACGGTCGCCGGCTGCTCGTCGCCGAACGGGCGTGCGAGCGCGTGCTTGAAGCGCAGCACCTCGCTGCTCGAGCCGCCGGCGCCCTCGATCAGGCGCTTGATCAGGTCCAGGTTGAAGCCTTCGCTCTGCAGCTCCTGGATGAGCTCCAGGCGCGCGACGTGCTCGGCGCCGTAGTAGCCGGTGCGGCCGCGCAGGGTCGGCGGCGGCAGCAGGCCGCGCGACTGGTGGGCGCGGATGTTGCGCACGGTCATGCCGATCTTGCGCGCGAGCTCATCGATCGTCAGATCGTTGTCATCGCCCGATGTCACATGCGACACGATACGACTGCGCGCGGTCGGGCTCCAGTTTGCGGGGCTTCGTGGGCGACGCGGTAGCGCGTTGACAGCGCGCTCCGGTCGCGGTGATAGTTGAGAGGTGTCCCCCGTCGTCCCGCACTTCGAGCTGTCCGAGGAGGACGCCGACGCCGGCGCCCACGTCATCGCCCTCCGCGGCGAGATCCACGTCACGACGGCTCCGCGCTTCGCCGAGCATCTGGCCGGTGCCATCGAGAGCGGCAAGACCGCGATCGTGCTGGACATGACCGGCGTGGAGTTCATCGACTCGACCGGCCTGAGCGTGCTGCTCAACGGCCTGCGACTCGTCGGCCAGCGGCGCGGCCGGCTCGCGCTGGTCTGCACGAACCCCACCGTCCTGCGGCTCTTTCAGATCACGAACCTCGACGACACGTTCGACATCTTCGACGAACGCCCGAAGGCGATCGCGCACGTCACGCAGCAGGAGTAGCGCTGGGCAGCTCGGCCGGCGCGCCGAACGGCGCCAGCACGGCCGGCAGCCCGACCGATCCGTCGTCGCGCTGGCCGTTCTCCAGCAGCGCGATGAGCGTCCGGCTGACGGCGACGGCGGTGCCGTTGAGCGTGTGCAGGACCTCCGGCTTGGCGTTCTCGCGGCGCATCCTGATCTCCAGCCGGCGCGCCTGGAAGTCCGTCGTGTTCGACGTCGACGTCACCTCGCGGTAGCGGCCCTGGCCGGGCAGCCAGGCCTCGATGTCGTACTTCTTCGCGGCGCTCGGACCCAGGTCGTTCACCGCGATGTTCACGACGCGGTAGGGCACCTCGAGCTCGGAGAAGATCTCCTCCTCGATTGCCAGCAGCCGCTCGTGCTCCTCGACGCCGGCATCGGGCGCGACGAACGAGAACATCTCCACCTTGTCGAACTGGTGCACGCGGAAGATGCCGCGGGTGTCCTTGCCCGCGGCGCCGGCCTCGCGGCGAAAGCAGGGCGAGAAGCCGGCGTAGCGCAGCGGCAGATCGCCCGCGTCGATGATCTCGCCGGCGTGCATCGACGCCAGCGCGACCTCGCTCGTGCCGACGAGGTACAGGTCGTCGGCGGGCAGATGGTAGATCTGCTGCTCGGTGTCGGGCAGAAAGCCGGTGCCGTAGAGCGCGTGCTCGCGGACGAGCACCGGTGGGATCACCGGTTCGAAGCCGTGGCGGCGCAGCTTGTCGAGCACCCACTGCACGAGCGCGAGCTCGAGCATCACGAGGTCGCCGCGCAGGATCGGGAAGCGCGCGCCTGACAGGCGCGCGCCGCGCTCCATGTCGATCCGCTCCCCGGCCAGCTCGAGGTGGTCGCGCCCCTGGTCGCGCCGCGTCGCCTCGCCGACGACCCGCAGCACCTCGTCCTCGGGCTCGGCGGCGGCCGGATCGGGCAGGTTGGGCAGCGTGCGCAGAACGTCCTGCAACTCGGCCTCGGCCTCGCGCGCCTGCTCGCCGCGCGACTTGACCTCGCCCGAGAGCATCTTCAGGTGCTCGAGCGTGCCGCTGACGTCGCGCCCCTCGCGCTTGCCCGCTGCGACCTCCTCAGACGCGGTCTTCTGCTCGGCGCGCAGCGCCTCGGCCGCCTGCGTCGCCTCCCGCCAGCGAGCATCGAGCTCGATGACGCGGTCGAGGCGCTCGACGGCGTGCGGCCCCCGCCGTGCGAGCGCCGTCCGAATCCCCTCCGGGTCCCGCCGGATCAGCCTGAGGTCGAGCACGGCGGGCTAGCCGCCGACGGTCTCCGGCCCCGGAGCGCCGAGCTTGCCGCTCTCCCCGCCCTGCGGCTTGCCGGCATACTTCGCGAGGAACTCCGCGACGGCGCGCGCCTCCTCGCCGGTGACGATGTTCTCGGGCATGATCGCGCCCGAGAAGCCGCCGTTGCGGATGGCGAAGAGGATGTCCTCGACGTTCTCCTGGCGGTCGTCGAAGTTCGGCCCGTCCTCCCGCTCGCGATCTGTCACGTCGAACGTCGAGCCCTGGGTTCCGGCGACGCTGAGCGTATGACAAGCACCGCAGCGCTCGACGAACAGCCTCGCCCCCTCGTGGTTCGGATCGTCTTCGGCGACGTCGATGCTCTGCGAGGCGCAGCCGACGGTGAAGGCGGCTGCTGCGGCGACGCAGACGGCGATCAGTGCACGCGGGGCCATGGGCGGCGCAGATCATACGGAACAATGCCTTGCGCGATGTCTCGCTCGATCCTCCTCTCCGCCGTCCTCGCCGTCCTCGCCCTCTTCGCCGCCGGCTGCGGCGGCGACGACGCCTTCCGCACCGATCGGCCGATCCTGCGGCTCACGCTCGACGAGTACCGGATCGTCCCGCAGAACATCGTCGTCAAGCCCGGGCGGATGAAGTTCGACGTCCGCAACGCCGGCCGGCACGCGACGCACAACCTCGCCATCCAGATTCCGAGAGGGCCCGACGGAAAGCCCGTCGAGATCGGCCGCACCGAGACGATGCAACCCGGCGAGCGCGCGGAGCCGATCAAGCTGACGCTGCAGCCCGGCGAGTACCGCCTCGTCTGCACGATCGCCAACCACGACGACCTCGGCCAGTACGGCACGCTCGAGGTGCAGCGATGAGCGCGCCGCCACCGTGACGACGCCGCCCGACGGCGCCGGCGCCGATCCCGCGCGCGTGTACCGCGACACGATGGGCCGCTTCGCCACCGGCGTGACGGTGGTGACGGCGACCGGCCCCGGCGGCCCCGCCGGCATGACCACGAACGCCGTCACCTCGCTGTCGCTCGAGCCGCGCCTGCTGCTCGTGTGCTTCGAGGCGCGCTCGCGCACTCTGGAGGTGGTGCGCGGCGCGCGCCGCTTCGCCGTCAACATCCTGCGCGCCGGCGACGCCGACCTCGCCGCGGTGTTCGCCTCGAAGGTCGTCGGGCCGCAGAAGTTCGCCGACATCACGCACACCGAGGAGCACGGCGTCCCGGTGCTCGACCGCGCGCTGGCCTGGATCGCCTGCGACCTGCTCGAGCTGCGCCCCGGCGGCGACCACGAGATCGGCATCGGGCGCGTGCTGGGCACGGGATCCGGCGCGCCGGGCCCGCCGCTGGTCTTCTTCGGCGGACGCTACACGACCATCGCGGGGTAGCCGTGGCTGCCGCAGCCATGGCTGGGCGCGTCTGCGCGATCACCGGCGCGAGCTCCGGGCTGGGACTGGAGACCGCGCGCGCGCTGGCCGGACTGGGCGCGACCGTCGCGCTGCTGTGTCGCAGCGCCGAGCGCGGCGAGGCCGCGCGCGCCGAGATCGCGGCCGCTACGGGCAACCGCGACCTGCACGTCGTCGCGTGCGACCACGCGAACCTCGACTCGGTGCGTGCCGCCGCCGCCGAGCTGCTGGCGCGCTTCGACGCGCTGCACGTCCTCGTCAACAACGCGGGCCTGATGCTCATGCAGCGCCGGATCACCGTCGACGGGCTCGAGGAGACCTTCCAGGTCAACCACCTCAGCGCCTTCGCGCTCACCGCGCTGGTGCGCGAGCGCCTGCAGGCGTCGGCGCCCGCGCGGGTGATCACGGTCTCCTCGATCGCCCACCGGGCCGCGCAGCTGGACTTCGAGGACCTGATGAGCGAGCGCCTCTACGACGGCCTGTACGTCTACGGGCGCTCGAAGCTCGCCAACGTCCTGTTCACCTACGAGCTCGCGCGCCGGCTGGAGGGTTCAGGAGTGACGGCGAACACGCTGCACCCGGGACTCGTGCGCACCGGCTTCGGGCACAACAACGGCTCCGCGATGCGCGCCTTCATGACGCTGTCGCAGCTGCCGCCGCTCGCCTGTTCGCCGCGGCGCGGCGCGCGGACGCAGGTCTGGCTCGCGAGCGCTCCCGAGCTCGCGGGCGTGAGCGGGCGCTACTTCGTGCGCCGCCGCGCGCGGCGCTCGTCGCGGATCTCGTATGACGGTGACAGCCAGCGGCGGTTGTGGAAGGCGAGCGAGGCCCTGCTCGGCGAATGAGAGAACCGTGAGCGGCCGGCCGCAACGGTGGACGCCCGCCCAGGCGAGCACTAGCATCAGCGGCCGAGCGGCGACGTCTGCGTCACGTCATCCAGCCGGAGGTCGAAATGTCCGCAGCGCGCCGTGCCCTGGCCGTGCTCCCCGTCGCCGCCCTCGCGGCCGCGGCGGTGCTCGACGGGCAGCTCGCCAGGCACGGGGACCTGCCGAGGTCGGTCGCCGAACTCCACCGCCGCTACTGCCCGGTCGACGTCGGCGGTCGGTTCCGGCTCGAGGGCGGCCGGGTCCTGGTGCGCCCCATCGCGGGGACGCGCGCGCGGGGCGCGGACGCCGACGAGGACGCCTGCCTGGCCCGGGATCTCCTGGCCGACCCGAAGGAGCTCGCGGAGCACCTCATGCTGCTGGACTTGGGGCGCAACGACGTCGGGCGGGTCAGCGTGCCGGGCTCGGTCCAGGTCACCGAGCTCATGAGCATCGAGCGGTACTCGCACGTCATGCACATCGTGTCGAACGTCACGGGGATCCTGCGGGACGACCTCGACCCGTTCGATGCGCTCACTGCCTGTTTCCCCGCGGGGACGGTCAGCGGTGCGCCGAAGGTCCGCGCGATGGAGATCATCGATTCACTGGAACGAACGAAGAGAGGCCCCTACGCAGGTGTAGTGGGCTACTTCGACTTCGCCGGGAACGTCGATACCTGCATCACGATCAGGACCATCGTCGCTACCCGAGGACGTGCTTTCGTGCAAGCAGGTGCCGGTGTCGTCGCCGATTCCGATCCCGCGTCG
>JAHWJM010000144.1 GCA_019348435.1 Actinomycetota bacterium | reverse complement strand
AGCATCCTGTCGGCCTCGTCGAGGACGAGCATCTTGACGTGCGCCAGCGAGATCGCGCGGCGCTGGATGAGGTCCTCCAGGCGACCCGGCGTCGCGACGACGATGTGCGAGCGCTTGGCACGCTCGATCTGGCGCTGGATGCCGGCGCCGCCGTAGATGGCGACCACGGACAGCGCACGGGCGTGCGCGATGTCGTGCAGGTCGTCGACGATCTGCAGCGCGAGCTCGCGCGTCGGCGCGAGGATCAGCGCCGACGGGCGGCGATCGGTGGCCTGCAGGCGCTCGACGATCGGCACCGCGAACGCGAGCGTCTTGCCCGAGCCGGTGGGCGACTTGGCGAGCACGTCGTGGCCGGCGAGAACGTCCGGGACGACGAGCGACTGGATGGCGAAGGGGTCGTCGATGCCGCGCTTGGCGAGCACGTCGCACACGACTTTTGACACGCCGAGGTCGGCGAAGGACTGCTGGGAAGGCATATGGCTCCTACTAAAAAACGGCGATTCGGGAGATTCGACTGGCCCGAATCGCGCTGTGGAGCGCACCCTCAAGACAAGAACCTCAGAGGCAGCGGCGCTGCCCGTGCCCCAGACGGTAGCAACGTCGGAATGTTCGCCCGATGCAGGGACTCCTTTGCCGGCCGACCGACAGCCGCCATGATGCGCGTGATGCCGACGCCGCCGCCGCCGCTGTCCAGACGCCTGGGCGGCGTGCGCTCGTCCCCCGTGCGCGACATCCTCGAGCTCACGCAGCGCAGCGAGGTGATCTCCTTCGCCGGCGGCCTGCCGGCGCCCGAGCTGTTCCCCAGCGAGCTGATCGCCGACGCGTTCGCGCGCACGCTCGCGCCGACCGTCGCCGAGCAGGCGCTGCAGTACTCCTCGACGGGCGGCGATCCGGGGCTCCGCGCGCTGCTGGCCGACCGCTTCTGCTCTCGCGGGCTGCGTTGCCAGGCGGACGAGCTGATCGTGACGACGGGCTCGCAGCAGGCGCTCGGCCTTGTTGCGGCCGTCCTGCTCGACCCCGGCGACGTCGTCCTCGTCGAGAACCCGTCCTACCTCGCGGCGCTGCAGTCCTTCGGCTTCGCCGGCGCGCGGCTGGTGCCCGTCGGCTGCGACGACGACGGACTCGACCCCGAGGCGCTGCCCGCGCTCATCGCCGAGCACGCGCCGAAGTTCCTCTACATCGTCCCGACATTTCAGAACCCGACCGGCCGCACGCTGCCCGGCACGCGCCGCGCGCGCCTGGCGCAGGTCGCCGCCGAGCACGGGCTGTGGATCATCGAAGACGACCCCTACGGCGAGTTGCGCTACGACGGCGAGCCGCTCGCGCCGATCGGCTCGCACGCCGGCGCCGCCGACCGCACCGTGACGATCTCCTCGCTGTCGAAGGTGCTTGCGCCGGGCCTGCGGATCGGCTGGCTGCGCGCGCCCGAGGCGATCCTCACCCCGCTGACGATCGCCAAGCAGGCGGCCGACCTGCACACCTCGACGGTCGACCAGTTCGCCGCCCGCACGTCCCTGCAGGCGGCGGATCTCGACCTGCATATCGCCAACCTCTGCCGCGAGTACCGCCGCCGCCGAGACGCCCTGCTCGACGGGCTCGCGGATGCCCTGCCGCCGGGTTCGACGTTCAACCGGCCCGACGGCGGGATGTTCGTCTGGGCGCGGCTGCCGTCGGGCTGGGACGCCGAGCAACTGCTGCATGCGGCGTTGGAGCACCGGGTGGCGTTCGTGCCGGGCTATCCGTTCTTCGCCGGCGAGGCCGATCCGCGGACGCTGCGCCTGTCGTTCACGACGCACGTGCCGGACGAGATCGCGACGGGCCTGGACCGGCTGCGCCGCTGCTGGTCGGCGGCGGCATGAGCGCGCCGCCGCGCGATGTCGCGATCGATGGCGAGATGATCCGCGTCGGTCAGCTGCTCAAGCTGTCGGGGCTCGTAGAGTCCGGCGGCGAGGCACGCGAGCTCGTGCAGCAGGGCGCGGTGCGAGTCAACGGCGAGGTCGAGATGCGGCGGGGGCGCCAGCTGCATCGCGGTGATGTCGTCGAAGCTGGCGTGCAGACGGTCCGAATCGTGTGAACCGGCCCGCCGCATGCGCGCGTAGGACGTGTATGCAGCGGATCGGGGAGGCGACCGTGCGCGTGTTCAAGACGCTCGCGGGGGTGGAGAAGGACGAGCCGGCGGCCTCGTGGGTCTTTGCGCTCTACAGCTTCCTCTTTCTCGTGGCGATGATGCTCGTCATCGGCTGGCTGGGTGGTTAGCGGAGTAGGCGCCGGTGCGCATCCCGCCGGACAAGGCGGCGCGTCAGGGCAGGCGCACGAGCGGGCTGTCGAGCTCGGCGGCGAGCCCGCGCTCGCGCGCGATGAGCTCGAGCATGATCGCCGTATCGGCGATCGCCACGCCCGTCAGGTGCTCGTCGCGCGCGGCGAAGTCGGCCTCGATCGCCGCGACGGCGTCAGCGTACGCCTCGCGGTCGCCGGCGGCGAGCGCGCGCAGCGCCGTCGCCGTGCGCTCGAACGCGCCCCCACGCGGATCCATGACGTCGGCGAGCGGCGCGACCGCATCGTCGTCGCCGAGGATCAGCGCCGCGACCGCGAGCACGTAGGACGCGACGGGCGAGCCGCCGGCATCGGGGTCGCCGTCGAGGGCCTCGCGCACCTCCTCGGCAGCGGCCCCGGCATCGCCTGCGAGGACGGCCGCCTTGAGCAGCCCGACGAGGCGCCCATAGCTCTTTGGCGGCGCGAGCGCCCAAGAGGCGCGGTACTTCGCGACGGCGTCGGCATACGCCGCGCGAGCCGCCTCCGGGTCACCCGCGACGAGCGCAGCGTGCGCCACGCCCTCGGCGGCGATGGCGGCGATCATCAGGTCGCGATGCTGCCCTTCCTGCATGACAGGCGAGCTTACGCCCCTCCAAACACCTGTGGGAAGAGCGGCGCACCTCGGTGGGCAAGCGCGGCGCACCTTGTCGTTTGCGCGTTCAGACGCCGGGGCACGCAATGCCTCACCATCACCCGTCAAGGACATGCGCGATGACCACTTCCGCAGGAGAGACCCCCGCCCCCCCGCCCTTCCCGGAGCCCGACCCGCCGGTGCCGGGCCCCGACCCGATCCCGGATCCGATCCCGGATCCGGTTCCGCCCGGCCAGTAGACCCGCCGCGCATGCACGATCGCACGATGCGATGGCTGCTCGTCGCGATCGTCGCCTGCATCGCCGGCTGCGCGCTGCTGCTCGCGCTGGGGCGCTCGAACCTCGCCACCGCCGCGGGCATCGTGCTCGGCGGAACGGCCTTCACGCTCGTGCTGGCGGCGGCCTTCTACGCGATCGGACGCTCCGAAGACCGCGAACGGGCCGCTCGCGAGAGCGGCCCGGACGGTCCTGCGATGTAGCGCCGCGCTTGCGCGCGGTGCGTTCTCTCAATCCGTCTTGGCGTGCGCGAGCCGCGCGTCGGCGCCCGCGGAGATCCGCCGAAGCTCCTCCAGCCGCATGGCGCTGGAGGGCTTGCCGGTGAGGATCCGCGCGTTGTAGAGCGCCAGCCGGTTGCGATGGTGCTGCGCCTCGGCCTCGAGATGCTCGAGTCGCGTCGCAGCCGTCACCTGCTAGAGCGTGGTGACGTTGACAGCCTTGGGTCCCTTGTCGCCGGCCTCGGCGTCGTAGGAGACCTTGGCACCCTCAGCCAGCGACTTGAAGCCGTTGGAGTTGATGCCGCTGTGGTGGACGAACAGATCCTTCGTGTTGTCGTCCGGGGTGATGAAGCCGAAGCCCTTGTCGTCGTTGAACCACTTCACGGTTCCTGTAGGCATGGTGCTGTTCCTCCACTACGTATGTGCACTACGGGCGCGGAGGTGCTCCATTGCAACGACTGCGGCGCGTAACACGGTGTGGCCGAGCGAGGCTCGCTCGACATGATCGTCACAAAGCGTAGCGCACGCTCGGTCCGCGCGCCGCTCAGCCCTCGGCCGCCTCTTCCGCCTTGGCGTACGTCGCCAGGCGCTCCTCGGCGCCGCGGACGGCTTCCTCGAGCTGCGTCAGGCGCTGGCAGGGGTTGTCGGTGTGCAGACGCACGTACAGCTCGAGGCGCTGGCGGTGGTAGTTGACCTGCGACTCGACCTGCGCCAGGCGGCTGGACCTACCGGACGCGCTCATGTGCTCGACTCAGGGTGCGTCATGTCCGCCTTCCGTGTCCCTCCTGAACGTGTGTGTGGTTCGCGCGAGGCAGGAGGGACGAGACCCAGGCGAAGACGAGCTGTCGTCGGAGTGTAGCCCGGCAGCCGGCGGCCTCCGATCCCCGATCGGCAGGGGCGCTGACGTGCGGCTGGTCGTCTGCGGTCGCGTCCGGGTCATGCCCCCTGAGGCACGAGCGTGACCTCATAGCGCTCGGAGATCCCGGCTTCGCCCATCCATGGCTGGCCATGGCGCAGCCGCAGAGCGCCCTGCTCGGCCGGCGGTTGGAGGACGAACACATGCGTCGAGGCGCCGCCGATGCCGGTGCCCTCACCGTGCTCGTAGTACTCCTCGATGACGCGCGCGCCGGGGGGCACGTTCTCGACCTCCCATGTGTAGCCGGTGCCTGCGTTCTCGGGGAGGACGACGAGTAGGCGGTCGCCGGCCGCGACCTCGATGTCGCGGCCGGCGTCCTGGGGTCCGATGCGGCAATCGCTCACGCGGGCCACCGTCCGGCCGGGACAGCAGCTCACCACAGGTAGAGCTCCTTGACAACGCCACCGTCGATGTTGGCGCTGACCGACGCGTTGCGGTCGCGCGCGAGGCGCGCGATCTGCACCATCGCGTGATGTGAGGTGACGTTCGCAGGCGATATCCGCCTCCAGCCGACCCCCGCGAGGTACACGTAGGTGTTGCTCGGGTTGTCGCTCGTCCACAGGCCCGTGACCGCGGCCGACTGGAAGGCTCCGATCGTCTCGCTGCGGCCGTCCGCGGCGCGAAGCCCCGCAGCCTCCGTGCCCGGCGGCTGGAGCGCCGGCGCTCCCTTCGCCGCGACGTCCGCGACCGGGGGCGGCGTCAGTACCTGCTCGGGCGTGAGCTCGGGGACCGGCTCTCCCGAACGGGCGGGTGTGACCGTCTCTGCGGGCGATGCGTACTGCGACTTCGTCTTGGTTGCCATCGGTAATTCGCTCCCTTCGAGCTAGAAGACGTAGGCGGACGTAAGCTCGCCGTTGTCGTGGAACGCCCTGATCGGCTTGTCTCGCAACCGAGCGGACGTCAACGTCGTCAGCATCGACAGGTTCGCCCCCGCCGCCGGGTGCGCCAGCCGTGCCCAGCCGACCTTGTCGAGGTAGGCCCACGCGTTGTCGGCGGCCTCGTTGCTCCACAGACCGCGGATGAGCGCTTCGACGTCCATGCGAAGGTTCACGTAGCTCGACCCGTGGACGCGCCAGGTCTCGATCGCGCACTGCCCGTAGCCGATGCGGAAGAAGCCCTGCTCGCCCCACCCGGTGCCCCAGCTGTTCTTGCCGATCCAGCACTGCTGCTGATCGTCGAAGCCAATGAGGCATACGCAGTGGCCACCGGCCTGGGCACCGCTGACATGCTTGTAGACCCCGCCACCGTAACTGAAGAAGTCCTGGTAGACGATGAAGCAGGCGCTGACGGCGCCGTGCTTGGCGATGTGGTTCTTCATCGCCGCGACGTTGCCCGTCAGGGTGTGCACGTCTACGGTCTTCGCCAGACGGTTTTGCCAGTTCGAGTTCAGCGTCCCGCCGCCACCGGCGTTGTAGGGCATGTAGTCCTCGAACGTCACGCCTGTGTCCTTGCAGGCGGCGAACGCGTGCTCCGGCCACCATCCGTTCGAGCACGACGCGCCCGTTGCGGGCCCGTGCACGAAGAAGAGGTGCTGCTCGGAGAGGTCGAGCTTGAGGCCGGGCTGTCCGCGGTTGAAGGCGGCCGTGGTCTCGAGGGTGGCAAGCGCGCCAAACGACACGCAGGAGCCGCAGCTGCCCTGGTTCTTGACCGGCGTGACGTAGCTGCTGCCGCCCACGCTGCGGGCGTCGAAGGACGCGCCGATGCCGGCTTCGAGCAAGCCGTGCCCGTTGCCGCTGCTCGCGGCGGGCGCCGAGCCGTTGCCGGCGATCGCCGCGCTTTGCTCGATCAGGCGCCCGGCCTCGTTCTCGGCCGGCAGCGGAACGCCCAGCAGCACCCTCCGGTCGCGCTCCTCGAGCATGGCGATCGTCGTGTCCACCGACCGCCACGGCGCCCCCTCGCGATGAAGCTGCAGCCGTAGGTCGCTCAGGTTAAGAGCGGTCCCATCAGTCATGGGTCCTCCTTAGGTCTGTGTGCCTCTCCAGCCCGTACGCACGCCCCCCGCGCACGTACTTGATCCGTCGAACAAACTAGCTCGTCAACAGCCCGCGTAGCAACTTTAAGTGACCGATTTCACAGAACGTGTAGAGGTAGCCGATGTGCTGGTAAGTAGAGCGTTAATCACCTGTCGTGGGGGTTGCCCGAATAGCCGGAAATTCTTAGTTCTCGGTGCGTCGGAGATTGCACGGGCAACGATCCGCCGGTGGATCGCAGGCATCCGGTGTCGGCGCGCGGGACCACTTCAGCGCCAGCGCCAGCCTTCGGCCACGGCCGAGCCTGCGCGCCCGCGCGACTCCAGCGAGCGTCCGTTGGAGCGCTGATCCGCGGCCCTCGTCGGCGCGCCGGATCGCCGGCTGAGCGACGTGCTCGCAGAGCGTCCTGCGCTGAACGGT
>JAHWJM010000143.1 GCA_019348435.1 Actinomycetota bacterium | reverse complement strand
GACGATCGACGCGTCGGATCTCAACGAGATCATGCTGCGCGTCGTCAAGTACTTCGACTACGGCCGCAAGACGGCGGCGATCTGGGATGACATCGCGGAGTTCTTCTACGAGGTCAACCCGAAGTACCGCGACATCGGCACCCGGCCCAAGAGCATGATCGAGCCCGGGCAGTGGGACGACCCGTATGCCTACGACGGCACGTACGCGACCTGCGACGACTGGGGCCGGCGCCGCTGGGCTCCCCCCGGTGTGATCGTCGACGGCGAGCTCGTCACGACGAGCCTGCAGATGCTCAACGCCGGCGTCGAGGAGTTCGTCGAGCACGCCTTCTACGAGGAGTGGACCGACGGCCAGAACCCGCGGTTCCCGACCGACCCGTCGGGCAACCCGCTGTCGCCGTACCACCCGTGGAACAAGGAGACGATCCCCAAGCCGACGGCGACGAGCTGGAAGGAGAAGTACTCCTGGTCGACAGCGCCCCGCTGGGATCGCCAGGCGATGGAGACCGGCCCCTACTCGCGCATCTGGGCCGCGGCGATGACCGGCGGCGCGGACTTCCGCGACTCGCCGTTCCTGAACTCCACCGGCCGCAGCATGCAGATCGACCTGCCTCGGGCCGCGATGCCCAACGATCTCATCGAGTGGCACGTGCCGGAGTACTGGGGTGCGTTCGAGCGCAACCGGGCGCGGGCGTACTGCATCCTGTACACGGCGGCGATCGCCTACGACAACCTGCTCATCGGGTACGACCTGCTGCGCAAGGGCGGGCCGGACGCGAAGATGTCCACGCCCTACAAGATCCCCAAGGACCACCGGATCGGCGTCGGGCTCTGGAGCGCGGGGCGCGGGTACCTCACGCACCACATGGAGATCGACAAGGGGGTCATCGAGAACTACCAGATCCTCACGCCCTCGACGTGGATGGCCTCGCCGAAGGACCCCTTCGGCAACCCGGGCCCCTACGAGGAAGCCGTACTGGCGACGCCGCTGCTGGAGAACTACGAGAAGCCCGAGGACTTCAAGGGCATCGACGTGCTCCGGGCGATCCGCAGCTTCGACCCCTGCATGCCGTGCACCACGCACATGCACACCGACGATCGGACCATCACCCGCGAGATCATCAGCTGCGCGTGCGGCTCGGACGGCCCGCACACGCACTAGGCCGGCCAGGCGATGTATGACCTGATGATCTCGTTGCTGGCGCCGGCGGACCCGTACGAGATCGACCAGTGGGTCGAGGAGCAGGTCGAGCGGCTGCGCGAGGCAGGCAAGCCGCACGACCTGCTGCTCGGCCGCCTGGTGCGGGCACGCCCGCACCAGGGTGGGCACTGGCTGATCAAGGTCGATCGGCGGGCTCGGGCCGGGCCGCCGGAGAAGGACGTCGTGCTCGCCGCCATCGTGATCGACCTCGAGCGGCTTGGGCTGCGCCCCGCCCTGTTCGCCAGCACCGGGCGTGCGCGAGCGCTCGCCGAGCCGAGGCGCTCGTCACACACGCCGGCGCGGGTGACGGCGCGCTGCGGCCCGCGAGCGCGGCGAAGCCCCCCGATCTGACCGCGCGAGACCCTGCCCTGCGCCCGGGCGGACCGCGGGGGTCACGCCAGCCGCGCCAGATCGTCCATGAACCCCGGATAGGAAACCGCCGCGGCCTCCATGCCGACGACGTCGACTCCCTCCTCCGACGCGAGACCCGCGACCGCGCCGAGCATCGCCATCCGGTGATCTCCACGGGCGTCGATCGTCCCGCCGCGCAGCGCCGCGCCGGCGGTGCCCGTCACCGCGAAGCCGTCCTCGGTCGCCTCGATCGTCGCGCCAAGACCACGGAGGCCCTCGACCACGCCGGCGATCCGGTCGGACTCCTTGACGCGCAGCTCCTGCGCGCCGCGCACGACGGTCTCGCCTTCGGCAAAGCAGCCCAGGAGGGCGACCAGAGGCAGCTCGTCGATCGCGAGCGGCACCTCCTCGGCCTCGACGACCGTGCCGACGAGCGCGCCGGCGGTGACGTCGATGTCGCTGATCGGCTCGCTCGGCGCAACCGCCGCGGAGGGCTCCTCGAGCTCGCCCAGGACGTTCGCGCCCATCCGCTCGAGGATCCGCAGGAATCCCGTCCGCGTCCAGTTGACCCCGACGTCGCGCACGACGAGGCGCGAGCCCCTCACGAGCACGCCCGCCGCGATCATGAACGCGGCCGAGGAGAGGTCGCCCGGCACGAGGACGTTCTGCGCGTCGAGCTCGTCGGTGAACGTGACCGACACCGTCGGCCCGCGCCGGTCGACGGCGACGCCGGCCGCCGCCAACATCCGCTCGGTGTGATCGCGGCTCAGCGCCGGCTCGACGACGCTCGTCGTGCCGGCGGCGGCCAAGCCGGCGAGCAGCACGCAGGACTTCACCTGGGCGCTGGCGACGGGCATCTCGTAGGTGATCGCAGACAGCGGGGTGCCGTACACGACGAACGGCGGGAAGCGCCCCTCGGTCGCGCGGATGTCGGCGCCCATCAGGCGCAGCGGCGCCGCGATGCGGTCAACGGGCCGCCGGCGGATCGAGCTGTCGCCGTCGAGCACGAAGATGCGTCCCTCCTGCGCCGCCAGCCAGCCGGGCAGCAGCCGCATGAGCGTGCCGGCGTTGCCGACGTCGATCGGACCGCCCGGCTCGCGCGCCTCGCGCAGGCCGCTGCCGCGCACGACGACCGTGGCGTCATCGTGCTCCTCGACGAGTGCACCGACCGCCCGCAACGCGTCGAGCGTCGAGAGCGTGTCCGCAGCGCGCAGGTAGTTGGCGATCCGCACCGGCTCCGCCGACATCGCGCCCAGCAGCGCGGCGCGGTGCGAGATCGACTTGTCGGGCGGCGCGGTGACGCTCCCGCGCAGGCCGCCGGAGGGCTCGAAGCGCACGGATGCCACTACGCCGCGGGATACCCGAGCTCGGCGATGAGCCCGATCGCGCGCTGCGCTTCCACCGGGTCGAGCCAGAGCATCACCATCCCGGTGCGGTTGTCGGCCTCGGGCGCCAGCGACATGTCCGTGATGTTGATGCCGGCGCGGCCCAGCGCGAGCGCGATCTGCGCCACGACGCCGGGCTTGTTGGGAACGACCGCGGAGATCTGCTGCACGGCTCCGGCGTCGGGACCCGCCAGCCCGACCTGCAGCAGCGCGCCGCGCTGCTGCGCGGCGTTGTCCTGCCACGCCGCGAGGGCGGCGGCGTCGCCGGCGTCGAGCAGCGCGCGCACCTCCCCCAGCCGCCGGACGAGGTCGTCGATCTGCGTGCCCAGCGCGTCGTGGTTGGCGCTGTAGATCTGCGCCCACAGGGCGGGATTGGAGCCCGCGACGCGCGTCGCGTCGCGAAAGCTCGGCCCGGTCGCGGGGAGGGTTTCGCCGCCGAGCGCCTCGGCGGCCTGGGCGACGAGCAGGTTGGCGACGACGTGCGGTAGATGTGAGACGACGGCCATGAGCCGGTCGTGATCGGCGGGCGCGATCGCGGTCGGCACCGCGCCGAGGCCGGCGACGAACCGTGCGAGCCGCTCGTACAGGACGCCCGGCGTCCTCGCGCGCGGCGTGAGGTACCAGGTGGCACCCTCGAAGAGGTTCTCGCGGGCGTGGGCGACGCCGGTCGCCTCGGCGCCCGCCAGGGGATGGCCGCCGATGAAGTTCACGTCGCCGATCGCCGCGGCGAGGGCGGCCTTCGTCGAACCGACATCGGTGACGACAGCATCGGGCAGCGCCTCGCAGAGCGCGCGCACGGTCGCGGGCAGCGCGTCGACGGCGACCCCGGCGATGGCGATGTCGGCGGTGCCGATGGCGGCGATGCTCGTTGCCGCCTCGTCGATCGCACCGCGCTCGAGCGCGAGTTCGAGCGCCGCCGGGCTGCGGTTGTAGCCCACCACGTGGGCCCCGAGGCGCGCGCGCGCTGCAAGCCCGATCGAGCCGCCGATGAGCCCGACGCCGGCGAGCGCGACCCTCACGAGCGGCGGCCCGGGCGGCGCACTACGAGCGGCGGTCGCGTACCGCGGCGGCGAGCCCCTCGAGCACGTCGACGGTCGCGTCCCACTCCATGCAGGCGTCCGTGATCGACTGCCCGTACGTCAGCTCTCGGCCGTCGGCGACGTTCTGGCGCCCGCCGACGAGGAACGACTCGAGCATGACGCCGACGATCGCGTGGCTGCCGCCGGCGATCTGGGCGCCGATCTCGGCGGCGACGAGCGGCTGGCGCTCATGGTTCTTGGCGCTGTTGTCGTGCGACGCGTCGATCACGAGCCGCTCGGCCAGCGACGCGGCGCGCAGCTTCGCCAGCGCCCCCTCGACGCCGGCGACGCCGTGGTTGGGGGCGCCGGAGCCGCCGCGCAGGATGACGTGCCCGTCGGGGTTGCCGGTCGTGTGCAGGATCGCCGGGGTGCCGCTGTGGTCGACGCCCGCGAAGGAGTGCGTCGCGGCCGCCGCGCGAACCGCGTCGACCGCGACTTGGACGTTGCCGTCCGTGCGGTTCTTGAAGCCCACCGGCATCGACAGACCCGAGCCGAGCTGGCGATGGATCTGGCTCTCCGTCGTGCGCGCGCCGATCGCCGCCCAGGAGACCGTGTCGGAGATGTACTGCGGCGTGATCGGGTCGAGGAACTCGCAGCCGACCGGCAGGCCGAGGCGCAGGACCTCGAGCAGCAGCTCGCGCGCGGTCCGCACGCCGGCGTCGACGTCGCCGGAGCCGTCGAGGTGCGGGTCGTTGATGAGGCCTTTCCAGCCCGTCGTCGTGCGCGGCTTCTCGAAGTACACCCGCATCGCGACGAGCAGGTCATGCTCGTGGCGCTCGGCCTCCGCGCGCAGGCGGCGGGCATATTCCAGCGCGGCATCTGCGTCGTGCACGCTGCACGGGCCGACGATCACGAGCAGGCGGTCGTCGCGAGCGTCGAGGATCGCCTCGACCTCGGCGCGTCCGCGCAGGACGAGCTCGGCCATCTCGGGCTCGAGCGGCAGGCGCTCGAGCAGGTCGGCCGGAGTGGTCAGCGCCGAGACCCGCGCGATGCGGGTGTCGCGGACCGCGCCAGGCTCGACCACGCTGCCTGCACGCGGTTTGCTCTTCATCTCGATCACAGTCTTACTCACGGGTCCTTTCGAAGATTGAACGCCTGACATCGGAACTGCGGGCGCTCGGCGAAAGGGCGGAAGAAGAGGGTGCGGTGAGCCGAGCGCCTAGGTAAATCGCCAGGCGACATACCGACGCGCGAACGTAAAGGTGCTGCGAGCGCTGTCGGCGGACCGGATCATCGAGCGCCAGCTTAGAGGACTTGCGCCAGCGCGTCGAGGAAGCGGGCATTCTGGACCGGCGTCCCGTACGTGACGCGCAGCGCGCCCGCCCGCCCCAGCGCCGCGCCGGCCCGCACGAGGACGCCGCGCTCGGCGAGGCCCTTGACGACGGCTGCCTCGTCGCTGCCCTCGGGCAGATCGAACCAGCAGAAGTTCGCCTGCGAGTCGGCCGGGTCGATGCCGAGCTCGACCAGGCCCGCCTCGATCTCGACGCGGGCGACGATCGCGCGCTCGACGCGCTCGGCGACGGCGTCCTGGTGCTTGAGCGCCTCGATGGCGGCGGCCTGCGCGGCCGAGTTGCAGAAGAACGGCTGACGCACGGCATTGACGGCCTGCGGGAACGCCTCGCTGCCGCACAGGGCGTAGCCGACGCGCAGGCCGCAGAGGCCGTGGATCTTCGAGAACGTCCGCAGCAGCACGAGGTTGGGGTGGCGCGCAAGCAGGTCGAGCGTCGCGTCGGGATCGTCGAGCAGGCTGAACTCGCAGTAGGCCTCGTCGATGATCAGCGCGACGTGGTGGGGCACGCGCGCGGCGAACGCTGCGATGTCGGCGTACGGCAACGCCGTCGAGGTCGGGTTGTTCGGGTTGCAGACGATCACGAGGCGCGTCGCGGCCGTGATCTCCGCGGCCATCGCGTCGAGGTCGTGGCGGTGCTCGTCGTCGAGGTCGACGGTGATCGCGCGGGCGCCCGAGGCGGCCGCGAGGTGCGGGTAGACGCTGAACGACGGCCACGCGTAGACGAGTTCGGCGCCCGGCTCGAGCAGCGCCTCGCCCGCCGCGAGCAGGATGTCGCAGGAGCCGTTGCCGATCGCGATCCGATTCGGCGCGACGCCGTAGCGGTTGCTCAGCGCCCGCCGCAGCGCCGCGTTGGAGGGATCCGGGTAGCGGTTGGCGCCCGCCAGCGCCCGCTGCGCGGCCGCCACGACCGCCGGCAGCGGCGGATCGGGCGACTCGTTGGAGGCGAGCATCGCAACGTCGTCGGGCAGCGCGTAGCCGTCGGCGACCGGATAGACCGGGATGCGCCGTACGCGCTCGGAGAACTCGATCGGCATCGACGCATTGTTCCGCATCGCCGCCGCGGGCCCTGCGAGCGGCGTCAGAGCAGCACGGCGATGAGCACGGCGAGGGTGATGAAGAAGACGAGCACGCCCGCTCCCATCGCGTACTTCGGCCACGCGGCGCGCCAGAAGTCCGGGTCCGCCTTGTCGCGCGAGTGGTGCCCTTCGGGCGGCGTCCCGACCCAGTCGTCTTCGTCCTTCATGGCGGGAGTCATACCCGATCGCCCGGCTGGCGTGGTTCGCCCGGCTGGCGTGGCCCGCCCGGCTCGCCCGGCTCGCCCGGCTGGCCCGGCTGGCCCGGCTGCGACGCGATGAGGTAGCCGCCGTACGCGACGAGGATCGCGGCGAGGATCGCGCTGTAGGCCCCGTACCCGAGCGAATCGGTCACCCGCACGAGCTTGATGACGAGCACGACGGCGAC
>JAHWJM010000142.1 GCA_019348435.1 Actinomycetota bacterium | reverse complement strand
CAGCTACACGCCACGAACAACTTCCCCGAGTTCACCGGGCGGCTGTGCCCCGCGCCGTGCGAGGCCGCCTGCGTGCTGGAGATCCGCGAGGGCGACGCGGTCACGATCAAGCAGATCGAGAACGCGATCATCGACCGCGCCTGGGAGGAGGGCTGGGTTCCCGTCCTGCCGCCCGAGCACGAGACCGGCCGCAGCGTCGCCGTCGTCGGCTCCGGTCCGGCGGGCATGGCCGCCGCCCAGCAGCTGCGCCGCGCCGGACATGCCGTGACGCTCTTCGAGCGCGACGAGGCCGCCGGCGGGCTCGTGCGCTTCGGCGTTCCGGACTTCAAGATCGAGAAGCACGTCGTCGAGCGCCGTGTCCAGCAGCTCGTCGACGAGGGCGTCGAGCTGCGCTGCGGCGTCGATGTCGGCGTTGACATGTCCGCCGACGAGCTGCGCGGGTCATTTGACGCGGTCGTGCTGGCGACCGGCTCGCGCAGCCCGCGTGACCTGCCCGCGCCGGGCCGCGACCTCGACGGGATCCACTTCGCGATGGACTACCTCGCTGACCGCAACCGCTGGGTCGCCACGCAGACCGGCACGCCGACCGGCGCCGAGCCGCCCCCGCTGCGAGGCCTGACGGCGAAGGACAAGCACGTCGTCGTCATCGGCGGCGGCGACACGGGCGCGGACTGCGTCGGCAACTCGCTGCGCGAGGGCGCGAAGTCGATCACCCAGCTCGAACTGCTGCCCGAGCCGCCGCCGCGACGCCCCGACGACCGCACGCCGTGGCCGCTGTGGCCGCAGAAGTACCGGCTGTCCTACGCGATGGAGGAGGCCAAGGAGATCGGTCTCGGCGAGCAGGACTTCTCGATCGTCACGACGCACTTCTCCGGCGACGACGACGGCCGCGTGCGCTCGCTGCACTACGCCCAGGCCGAAGCCAAGCCGCCGTTCAAGCCGGTGCCCGGCACCGAGGGAGAGTTCAAGGCCGACCTCGTGCTGCTGGCGATGGGCTTCCTGCATCCCGAGCAGCCGCTGCTCGACAAGCTCGGCGTCGCCAAGGACGCGCGCGGCAACGCGAAGGCGATCAAGCCCTACACGACCTCCGTCGAGGGCGTGTTCGCGGCCGGCGACGCGCGCCGCGGCCAGTCGCTCATCGTGTGGGCGATCAACGAGGGCCGCCAGTGCGCCCGCATGGTCGACCGCTACCTCGGCACGCTCGGCGTGGCGCCGGGCGCGACGAACAGCGACGCCGATGCGGGGCCCGCCGCTCCGCCGCAGCACGTCGGGCCCGGCGTCCCGGCATAGGCCGCCCGCTGCACCGGGTAGTGTCCGGCGGATGGAGCTCCTCACGTTCATCATCGTCCTTGCGCTCGTCGGCCTTGTCGTCGGCGCGTTCGCGCGTCTCGCGCTTCCCGGTCCTGATCCGATGAGCATCCCGATGACCATCGGCATCGGGCTAGGGGGCTCGTTCATCGGCGGGCTGATCGGCCGCGCCCTCTTCGGCGAGGGCGGCGGCTCGATCCTGTTGTCGATCATCTGCGCCGCCATCATCGTGTACTTCGTGCGGCGCTCGCGCGGCGGCGGCCTGACGGATCCGGGAGCGCCGCGGGGCTACTGAGGATCGTCACGATGGCGTGGCGAAGGCGAACGCGCGCGAGAGGGAAGAGCCGGCAGCGCCATAGCCGCGGACAGCGAGCCGGTGACATCTCTGTAACCGGGACGCCCGCGGATGAGCGTAAAGTGACGCAGGCGTCACCATCCCGTTTTCGAAGAGGCTCGCCGAGCACATGTCCACGCTGCCCATCGTCGCGACCATCGGCGCCGGCTCGTCCGCGATCGCCCCCGCGCCGGCAGGGGGCGCGGTGCCGCTGCCCGCGCGCGCTCGCGTGGGGGAGGCGGCGCCGGCGTGAGCGTCGCTCCGGATCGCGGCACCGCGGCAAGGGGCGGGCGCCGCGCGGCGACGAAGGCCGCCAATCGCGCGGCGATCCTCGACGCGGCGCGTGCCGTCTTCGCGGAGCTCGGCTACGGCGGCACGTCGGTGCGCGACGTCATCCGCCGCACGGACCTCGCCAGCGGCACCTTCTACAACTACTTCCCCGACAAGGAGTCGCTGTTTCAGGCCGTTCTCGAGCAGAGCGCCCAGACGGTTCGCGCGCGCGTGCAGGCCGCCCGCCGCGCGGCCGGCTCGCTCGAGGAGTTCGTTGCCGCCGGGTACCGCGAGTACTTCGGCTTCCTGGCCGAGGACCCCGAGGCCTTCGCGCTGATGCGCCGCAACAGCGGCACGATCCGCGCGATGTTCGACGAGCCGATCTTCGGCGCCGGCATCGACGAGCTCGCCGCCGACCTGCGCGCGGCGATGAAGATCGGCATCGTGCCGCAGGTCGACGCCGAGTACGTGGCCGCGGCGATGGTCGGTGCGGCGCTGGAGGTCGGCGTGGCGATGATCCAGCGCGAGCCGCCCGACGTGGAGGCCGCGACGCAGTTCGCGACGCTCGTGTTCCTCGGCGGGATCGAGCGGCTGGCGGACGACGGACTCTGACGCCGGTGGAGCAGCTCTCGACGACCGCGATCGTCATGAAGGCTGCATACGTCGTATCGGCCTAGACTCAACGCCTAATGCCACCGAGTTTCTGCCGTCACAACCGCTTCGTCCAGAACTGCCCGATCTGCAGTCCCGCCACCCTGAAGCCACCGCCGGCCGCCAGGCGCCAGCCGGGAGCGGCGCCCACCCGCTCGGCTCGCAGCGGCACGCGGTCGGCGCGCAGCAGCGCAGTTCGCGTGCGCCATCTGCACCAGGCCGTCGACGACGGCTACCGCTCGGAGCTGGTGACGGGGATCAAGGCCACCTCCGACGCCGAGCGCCTGGCGACCGAGCTGGCGTTCGCGACCGCGCGCCTCGCCGAACTCGCCGCCGCCCCGCCGGCGCTGTACGCCGACATCGTCTCGCTGGAGGACGTCGAGGAGGCGCTGTGGCTGGCGTTCCTCACCGCCTACGTCTGCCCGCTGCCCGACGTCGAGGACCCGTTCGCGAACGTCCGCGAGGCGCACGTGCCGTGGGCCTCGGGCGAGCTTCCGCGCCTCGACGTCGCGCGCGGCCCGCGCGGCGCGGTGGATCCCGCCACCGGCGAGCGCACGATCCTCGCCTACCGCGCGTGGGTGAGGCGCGCGGGCAGCCAGCGCGCCGCGATCGCGGGAGAGCCGGCGTGGACGCCCGGGCGGCGCTTCGACCGCATCTTCGAGCGTCTCGCGCTGCCGGGCCTCGGGCGCGACGCGCGCTACGAGCTGCTCGTGTCGCTGGGGCGGCTGGACCTTGTCGACCTGTGCCCGTCGTCGCTGCAGTTCGGCGACGGCGAGACGACGATCGCCGCCAAGCGCGTGTTCGGGATCGGCGACAAGATCCTGCTCGAGCGCCGCGCGCGCATCCTCGCCGATGCCGTCGACGTGCCGATCGAGGCGCTCGACCTCGCGCTGTTCAACTGGGGTGCGCGGGGCGGCGCGCGCGCGACGTACGGGTCTTCCGCGGTCGTCGTGGACGCCGAGCGCGAGGCGATCGCGGACGTGCTCGGGGCGTAGACGCCGCCAGCCGGCACGCGCTCGCACGTGCGTCCAGCGCGCGCGCTCGGAGGCGGAGCCTGCGCATCGCTCTGCCGATGCGTGGTGTGAGCCACGGAAAGGCATGAAGATGAACTCGCGCGTGAGGCTGCTCAAGCAGCTCGTCAGCGATGGCATGTACGTGATCGACGACGTCGCGGTCGCCGTCGCCGTCTTGCTGCGCTACAAGCGTGAGACGAAACCCGCAAATACCGGGGGTTCCCGTTCCCGCCGGGGGCGAAGATCGGCATAGGCTTCCCTAGGAGGGGCAGAGGGTCCGACCGAGGCCCAGAGCGGGGGGAGGCCGCATTGGACGACGGGCAGCGCAGGAGAGGGAGCGGAGCCGGGGCGGAGGATCTGATCCTGCGCACGGTCGCGGCGCACGCGGACTCGTTGCTGCGCACGGCGCGCCGGTTCTCGCTGTGTCCCGACGACGCCCAGGACGCCTACCAGCGCACGCTCGAGATCTTCATGGCACACGCCGACCGGCTCGACCTCGAATCGGCTGCCGGCTGGCTGCACGTCGTCGTCAAGCGCGAGGCGCAGGCGATCCGCCGCTCACGCCAGCGCACCGTCGCCTGCGACGACGTCGACTTCGACAAGTACGAGTCGCGTTCGAGTCCGACGGCCGACGAACGACTGGCCTCGTTTGATCTCGTCGGTCGCGCCGCGGAGGCGTTGCAGCGACTCAAGCCGCAGGAGCTTCGCGCTCTGTGGCTCAAGGCGCAGGGCCACAGCTACAACGAGATCAGCGCGCTGACCGGATGGTCGTACACGAAGGTCAACCGGTGCTTGACCGAGGGCCGCCGCAGCTTCCTGTCGCGCTACGCCACGATCGAGTCCGGCGCCGAATGCGCGCTGTGGCTCCCTGTCATCTCGGCGATGGTCGACGGCGAGGCATCGGCCGACCAGTTGATGGCACTGCGCCCCCACCTGCGCAACTGCCCCGGCTGCCGCACGACCCTGAAGACGCTGCAGGGAAGCTGGGAGCCGTTGGCGGCGGTGCTGCCGGTCCCGCTCGCGGGGGCAGCCGCCGGCGAGGAGCACTTGATGAACCTCTTCACGCGCGTGTACGAAACCGTGGCGGCGGGCTTTCACGAACGCGCCGTCTACTCGCTCACCAAGGCCCAGACGGCCTTCGAGGCGGCATCGGCCGGCAAGCTTGCCGCGGTAGCGGCGTCCGCCGCGGCCGTGGCGGGTGGAGGCTACGCCACGGTCGAGCGCGACGTGCCCAGGCGATCGGCGCAGGACCAGCCCGCCAAGGTGGTCGCCCGGCAGCCCGTTCGCCATCCACGCCGGACGGTGCCGGTGCCGACCGCGTCAGCGTCTCCGGTGCGCAAGGCCACGCCGCCCAAGCGGCCGCGCACAGCGCGAGAATTCGGCACCGCTGAGTTCGGCCCCGTTGCGCGCAAGAACGCCACTGCGCCGGAGTTCACTGCGGTCGAGGCGGAAGATCCGCAGTTCACGCGTGCGGCCGCCACGCACTCATCCGCAGCAGCCGGCGCCCCCTCCAGCACCCCCTCCAGCACCCTGAGTGCGCAGCCGAGCGCTCCGGAGTTCGGCGGAGCACGTGCCGCGCCCGAGTTCGGAGGTTGATCACCCGGATCGATCGGCAGACGCCCGGTACGGCGCGCCCCCTGCACTACCCTCGACGCCATGATCGAGCGGCTCGTCGAGCAGATCGAGGTGCGCTTCGCCGACGCCCAGCGCACGATGTCAGACCCCGACATCTTTGGGGATCGCAACCGCGCGGCCACGGCTGGGCGGGCGTATCGGCAGCTCGAGCCGGCGGCGAAGCTCGCCGAGGAATGGCGGCGCGCGAAGGACGACGAGGCGGGGGCACGCGAGATGCTCGAGGAGGGCGAGGATCCCGAGGTGCGCGAGATGCTCGATGCGGCGCGCGGTGAGATCGAGCGCCTCGAGCAGGAGATCCGCCTGGCGATGGTCGAGCGCGACCCCAACGACGACAAGAACGTCATCGTCGAGATCCGCGCGGGCGCAGGCGGCGACGAGGCCGGCATCTGGGCCGGCGACCTGTTTCGGATGCTCACGAAGTACGCGGAGCGGCGCGGCTTCAGCGTCGAGCTGCTGGAGTCCTCCGAGGGCGCCTACACCTTCGCGATCAAGGGCGACAGCGCCTACTCGGTCTTCAAGTACGAGGGCGGCACGCACCGCGTCCAGCGCGTGCCGGCTACGGAGTCGCAGGGCCGGATCCACACGTCGACGGCGACCGTCGCCGTGCTGCCCGAGGTCGAGGACGTCGACGTCGCCATCGATCCCAACGACCTGCAGATCGACGTCTACCGTTCCTCGGGCCCCGGCGGCCAGTCCGTCAACACGACCGACTCCGCCGTGCGGATCACGCACAAGCCGAGCGGGATCGTCGTCTCGATGCAGGACGAGAAGTCCCAGCTTCAGAACCGCGAGCGCGCGATGCGCGTGCTGCGCGCGCGGCTGTACGATGCCGCCCTCGCCGAGCAGCAGGCCGAGCTCGCTGCCGACCGCCGGTCGCAGGTCGGCACCGGCGAGCGAGCCGAGAAGATCCGCACGTACAACTACGGCGAGCGGCGCGTGAAGGACCACCGCATCAACCTGCTCGTGCACAACCTCGACGAGGTCCTCGAGGGCGCGCTCGACGAGTTCACGGCGGCGCTGCAGGCCGACGAGAAGCGCCGTGTGCTGGAGCTCCAGGCGACGGCCTGACGCGCGCGCCGGCGGCGGCCGGTGAGCGCGTTCGGCGGCGCAACCGTCCGCGAGGCGCTGGACTCCGCCGTCATCGCGATCGCCGCCGCGGGCCCGCAGACGCCGCGCCTCGATGCCGAGCTGCTGCTCGCGGCGGCGCTCGGGCTGGACCGCACGGCGCTGTTCCTCGACCCCGGTCGCGAGCTGACAGGGGACGCCGTGCGCGCGTTCCAGGATGCGGTCCGCCGCCGCTCCGCGGGGCGCGAGCCGGTCGCGTACATCACGGGCACGCACGGGTTTCGGCGGATCGAGCTCGCGGTCGACGCGCGCGTGCTCGTGCCGCGGCCCGAGACCGAGCTGCTCGTCGAGGTCGGCGTCGAGCTGCTCCCCGACGGCGCGCGGGTCGTCGACGTCGGGACCGGCAGCGGCGCCGTCGCGCTGGCGCTCAAGCACGAGCGTGCGGACCTCGCGGTGCTCGCGACCGACGTGAGCGCGGACGCGCTCGCGGTCGCGCGCGCGAACGCGGCGCGGCTGG
>JAHWJM010000141.1 GCA_019348435.1 Actinomycetota bacterium | reverse complement strand
CGTCGTCGACGACCGCATTGGCCAGCTCGAGGTGGTGGCGCGAGGCGATCTCGGGCACGACGCCGCCGTACTCGTCGTGGATGCCCTGCGACGAGATGACGTTCGACCGCAGCTCGCCGTCCCCCGTGACGACGGCGGCGCAGGTGTCGTCGCAGCTGGTCTCGAGCGCCAGGATGAGGCTCATGCCGACGGTGCGGCGTTGGGGACGTCGTCGACGCGTCCGGCGAGCGTCGACCGCGTGCGCCACATGATCACGGCGTCTTCGCCGTTGTCCTGGTAGTAGCGCTTGCGCCGCCCCGCCGCACGGAAGCCAAAGCGCTCGTAGAGCTCGATCGCTGCGGCGTTGGACTCGCGCACCTCGAGCGTGAAGCGCGCGCCCTTGCCGTCGATGCGGCGCAGCAGGTCGTTCAGCAGCGCGCTGGCGATCCCCTGGCGCCGGCGGTCGGGGTCGACGGCGACGTTCATGATGTGCCACACGGTGTCGTAGCGCGAGCAGATGAGAAAGCCGATCATCCGCCCGTCGCGCAGGGCCGCCAGGCACACGCTCGCGGGCTTGGACAGCTCGAGCACGAACATCGCCAGCGACCAGGGCGTGGGGAACGCGCGCCGCTCGATCGCGATGAGCTCGGGCAGGTCGGCGTACGTCAGGCGGCGGATCTCCAGCGGTCCCTCGCTCATGCGGTCACGTGATCAGCGGCTCGGCTGGTCGCGCGCGAGCACGGCGTCGGGCAGGCGCAGGTAGTCCGGGACGACGAGGTCGCGCATGCCCGGCGACGCCTGCAGCGCGAGCCCGCAGATCGCGAGGGCACTGACGGCGTGGTGCGGGGACTCATCCGGTGGAACACTGCAACCGGCGCCTTCCAGGTCGGCCCGAAATCGTAGCGCCCCGTTCCCCACGGCCAGCCAGGCTCCGCCCTCCTCCGCCACCCGCCGCGCCAACGCCGCGGGCGCCAGCGCAGCCTGCTCGAGAACGGTCCTGCCCTCGCGCCAGCCGGCGGCGAAGGCCTCGCCGCGGCGGGCGTCGATCACCGCGAGCACGCCGCTGCCGCCCGCCGCCGGCTCGGCCACGACGGCGAGCGCGCGCAGGGTCGAGACGCCGACGAGCTCGGCGCCGCTGCCCTGTGCGAGCGCGCGGGCGGTGGCGACCCCGATTCGCAGGCCCGTGAACGTGCCGGGGCCGACGCCCACCGCGATGCGGTCGACATCGGCGAAGCGCAGGCCGGCCATCCCGAGCACCTCGGCGGCGAGCGCCAGCAGCTGCGCGGCGTGGCCCGGGCGCTCGCCTGGCGCCGGGTCGTGGCGGCGCTCGATGCCGTCGCCGCGCCGCTGGTCGTCGACCAGCGCGACCGCGGTCGCCGGAGTCGCGGTGTCCAGCCCGAGGACGATCACCGCGCGGTTGGCGGTCGCGTGCGCTCGCGCACGACGACGAGGCGCCGGTCGCCGCCGCGGTGCTCGAGGTGCACCTGCGCGACGACGCGCTCGGGATCCAGGCCCGCCGGCGCACCGACCTCCGGCCACTCGACGAACGAGATGCGGTCCGGGCCGAGCTCGTCGGCCAGCAGCGCCGGGTCCTCGTCCGCGAGGTCGCCCAGCCGGTAGAGGTCCAGGTGCGAGACCGGCACGTGGCCGTCGTAGCGGCGCGCGATCGTGAACGTGGGACTCGTCACCGCGCCGGCGACGCCCAGGGCGCGGCAGGCGCCGCGCACGAACGTCGTCTTGCCGGCGCCGAGCTCGCCGGAGACGAGGACGACGTCGCCTGGGCGCAGGCGGCGGGCGAGCTGTGCGGCGAGCGCCGCTGTCGCTTCGGGTTCGGTCGTTTCAGTAGTCGTCGGCATCGGCGGTGCGCAGACGCAGCCCGGTACCAAGGAGCGACATCGCCGCGCCGGCGAGGAACAGCATGCGCGGATCCGAGCCCGTGTTCGGCAGGCCGGTGGCGGGTCCCGGTGCCGGTGCCGGTGCCGGTGCCGCACGCTCGCCTGGCAGCGGGACGGGCGGGGTCGTCGAAACCCCGGCTCCGTCCTCGGGGATGGTCGAATTCTGCGCTGCCGCGGAGGCGGGGACGCCCACCATCACGAGCACGAGCAGCACGACGACGACGCGGCGGTGAGAGCACGACACGCCGCGCACTCTAATGGCTCGCGCGGCGCGATCGCCAGCCGGCGGCTGGGCGCCAAGACCGTGCGACCGACCGGCCCCTGGCTCTACATTGAAACCATGAAGCACACCCCGATCGACGCTCCCGTCAAGAAGTCCGACGAGGAGTGGCGCGCGGAGCTGACGCCCGCGCAGTACGACATCCTCCGGCGCGCCGGCACCGAGCGCGCGTTCACCGGCAAGTACGTCAACGAGAAGGCCGACGGCATGTATGTCTGCGCCGGCTGCGGCGCGGAGCTGTTCGCCTCCGATACGAAGTTCGACTCCGGCACCGGCTGGCCGAGCTTCACCGATCCGGCGGTCGCGGCGGCGGTGACGCTGCGCGACGACAACAGCCTGTTCATGCGGCGAACGGAGGTCCTGTGCAGCCAGTGCGGCGGCCATCTCGGGCACGTCTTCCCCGACGGTCCGGGCGAGAGCGGGCAACGCTACTGCATCAACTCCTGTGCGCTGGAGCTCAAGCCGCCGACGGGCGGATAGGCCCCGGCCGCCCCCGCGGCGCGGATTGCGCGCACGCGGGCCCTCCTGCGGGTAGCCCTTCGGTCTGACCCGCCTGAAAGGAGCGCTCCCGATGCAGTACTGGTTTGCGACCTCGACGGAGGAGTTCACGCCGTCGCAGATGCTCGACCAGGCCAAGGCCGCCGACCGCGCGGGCTTCGACGGGCTCGGCACGTCCGACCATTTCGCGCCGTGGTTTCCCGATGGCGAGGGCACGCAGGCATGGGTCTACCTCGGGGCGCTCGGGCAGGTGACGCAGAAGCAGATCGGCACTGCGGTGACGCCGATCGTGCACCACTACCACCCCGGCCTCGTCGCGCAGGCCTTCATGTCGCTGGAGGAGCTCTATCCCGGGCGCGTGTTCCTCGGCGTCGGCTCCGGCGAGTCCGTCAACGAGACGCCGCTGGGCATGGACTGGCCGCCCTACGAGGAGCAGCGCCGGCGCCTGGAGACCGGCCTGGAGGCGATCACGCGGCTGTGGAACGGCGAGACGGTGACGATGGACGCGGGCTGGTTCAAGCTCAAGGACGCCCGGCTGTGGACCCGCGCGCAGACGCGCCCGAAGCTCTACATCTCGGCGTTCGGCCCGCAGTCCGCGGCGGTTGCGGCACGGTTCGGCGACGGTCTGTGGACGCTGGGCGATCCGCAGAAGGCGCCCGCGATCGTGGAGGCCTACCGCGCCGCGTGCGACGACCATCGCCGCCCGCCAGGCGAGATCATCTTCCAGGCCGGCTTCGCCTGGGCCGACGACGACCGGGCGGCGATCGAGGGCGCTCGGCACTGGAAGCCGACCCAGCTGCCCGAGCTCTACGTCGACGACATCGCCGACCAGCACGACATGCAGCGTCGCGCCGACGCGCAGATGAGCGACGAGGAGTTCGCCAGCGAAGGCTTTCTCATCTCCTCCGACCCCGACGAGCACATCGAGCGCATCCGCGAGATGGAGCGTGCCGGGGCGACCGTGATCTGCCTGCAGCTCATCGGCCGCGCCGACCCGTTCGGCTCGATCCGGACCTACGGCGAGCGCGTGCTGCCGGCGCTGCGCTCAAGCGCGGTCGGCGCGTAGGCGCTTCAGAACAACCCGAGCTGGCGGTCGTCGGGCGCTTCGCGCGCGGGCGGCGGCTCGGGCACCGCGGGCTCGGCCGGCTCACTCGGGTACGACCCGACGGGGGCGGGCTCGGGCGCGGGCGCCGCGAACGTCGGTTCGGGCAGCACCGGCTCGGGCGCGGCGGCGGGCTCAGGCTGGTCGGGCGGGTCGAGCGCCAGCAGCGCCGGCAGGCGCGCGACGTCCTCGCGCAGCGTGTCCAGCAGCGAGCGCGTGTAGAGCGCGGCGGCGGGATGAAACAGCGGGTACAGGCGCACCGCGCGCGCGCCGATCACGAGGATCTCGGGCTGGCCGTGCAGCCGCGAGATGCCCGTCGTGTCCCCGCGCAGCAGCTTCGTCGAGAAGTTGCCCAGCGTGCAGATCACGCGCGGCTGGATGAGCTCGACCTGGCGCATGAGGTAGCCCGCGCAGTTCTCGATCTCGCCGGGCAGCGGGTCACGGTTGCCGGGAGGTCTGCATTTGAGCGTGTTGCAGATGAAGACGTCCTCCCGCGACAGCCCCACCTCCGCCAGCAGCTGCCCCAGCAGCTTGCCGGCCGCGCCGACGAAGGGGATCCCCTGCTCGTCCTCCCGGGCGCCCGGCGCCTCGCCGACGAACATGAGGTCGGCGTCGGCGTTGCCCGCCCCGAAGACGACCTGCGTGCGAGTGCTCGCAAGCTCGGGGCAGCGCGTGCAGGCCCGCGCCTCGCGATAGACGGCCGTCAGCTGGGCGCGTCGCTCGTCCTTCGTGGCCACGACGCGATGGTAGAGGCCAGGGCCGAGCGATCCACCGCAGCCCGATCGCCCCACGGTCGGGGCGCATCCCGCGTCGGCTACCCTGTGAGATGCGGCGGCGCCAACCGCTCGCAGATCACAACCGCGACCGGTACCTCCTGGAGGACTGGACCGACACGATGACCATGCAGCCCCAGCTTCCGCTGCCTGCCCGGGCAGCCGTCCCGGATCGCCTCGCGATCGTCGGCGCCGGCCGAATGGGCATGGCGCTGGCCCGCGCCCTGAGCGTCGCCGCAATCGACATCGAGGGCCCGCTGCGCCGTAGCGAGACGCCGTCGGACGACACGACGGTCGTCCTGCTCTGCGTCCCCGACGGCCAGATCGAAGCGGCCGCCGCCGCGGTTTCCGCCCGCTCGGGGCGGCTCGTCGGCCACACCTCCGCCGCCACCACCCTGGGCGCGCTCGTCCCTCACGAGGGCTTCTCGCTGCACCCGCTGATGACCGTCACCGCGCAGGGCGCGGACTTCTCCGGCGCGACCGCGGCAATCGCCGGCGCGACGCCCCGCGCCCTCGGCATCGCGCAGGCGCTGGCGACGACCCTCGACATGCGCCCCGTGCACGTCGCCGACGAGGACCGCACCGCCTACCACGCCGCTGCCTCGATCGCGTCGAACTTCCTCGTCACCCTCGAGGACCTCGCCGAGCGCGTCGCGCGCACGGCGGGGCTCGAGCGCGAGCCGCTCGTCGCGCTCGTGCAGGCGAGCATCGCCAACTGGGCCGCCCTCGGCGGCGGACGGGCGCTGACCGGACCCATCGTCCGCGGCGACGAGACAACCCTCGCGCGCCAGCGTGGCATCGTCGCCGAGCGCCTCCCCGACGACCTCGAGCTCTTCGACGCGCTCACGAACGCCACGCGCCGCCTCGCGGCCGGCGCCGCCGACCGCCCGCCGATCGCGGTGACGGCATGACCGCGCGGCGCCGCTCGACGCTCCCGTTCGAGGATCCGCGAGGGGATGACTGCCGATGAAGACGCTGCGCACCGTCGACGAGTTGCGCGCGGCGCTCAACGGGCCGCGCCGCGCCGGGCACAGCATCGGCCTCGTCCCGACGATGGGCGCGCTGCACGAGGGCCACCTGTCGCTGATCCGACGCGCACGCGCCTCCTGCGATCAGGTCGTCGTGACGCTGTTCGTCAACCCGGCGCAGTTCGGCGACCCCGACGACCTGGCCGCCTATCCGCGCGACGAGGCGCAGGATGGGGTCCTCGCCGACGCGGCGGGAGCGGACATCCTGTTCACGCCCTCGGCGGGCGAGGTCTACCCGCTCGGCTTCGCCACGACGGTCACCGTCGACGAGATCAGCGCGCCGCTGGAGGGCGCGCAGCGCGGGCCGGCGCACTTCGCCGGCGTCGCGACCGTCGTCACGAAGCTGCTCAACATGGCCCAGCCCGACGTCGCGTTCTTCGGCCAGAAGGACGCCCAGCAGGTGGCCGTGATCCGCCGTGTCGTGCGCGATCTCGACATCCCCGTGCGCATCGAGGTCGGCGAGACGATCCGCGACAGCGACGGCGTGGCGCTGTCGAGCCGCAACGTGCGCCTGCGCGCCGCCGACCGCCGGCGCGCCGTCGCGCTGCGCCGCGGCCTCGACGCGGTCCGTGCCTGCCACGCGGCGGGCGAGCGCGATCCGACCATCCTCGCCGCGATCGGGCGCGCCGCGATGGCCGAGCTCGGCGTCGAACCGGAGTACCTCGAGCTCGTCGCGCCGGAAAGCTTTGCGCCCGTCAACAGCGTCCGCGACGAGCCGGTGCTCGTCGCGGTCGCCGCCCGCGTCGGCGACGTGCGCCTCATCGACAACGACATCCTCGATTGAAGCCCGGTTAGGAGACCCATGCAGCGAACGATGCTGAAGTCCAAGATCCACCGGGCGACGGTGACCGACTGCGACCTGCACTACGTCGGCTCGATCACGATCGACGGCGACCTGCTCGATGCCGCCGACATCCTCGAGCACGAGCAGGTCCACGTCGTCGACGTCGACAACGGCGCCCGCTTCGATACCTACACGATCGCCCGCGAGCGCGGCTCGGGCACGGTGCAGATCAACGGCGCCGCAGCCCGCCTCGTGCACGACGGCGACACGGTCATCGTCATCTCCTACGCCCAGTACGACCGCGCCGAGCTGCGCGAGTACGAGCCGCGCGTCGTGCACGTCGAAGCCGGGACGAACCGCATCCTCGACGTCGACCACGAGGCCGCGACCCTGCTGACGTCCGGAGAGGAACGCCGCTGATGTCGACCCACCCCGGCCAACTCGCTGCCGGCGG
>JAHWJM010000140.1 GCA_019348435.1 Actinomycetota bacterium | reverse complement strand
CAGACGGGCCGGCTGCGTCTCGCGATCGAACGCGTCCAGCAGTGCCCGGAAGCCGTCGTAATGCGCGTCGTAGACGGCGCCGGTGAAGACGACGTGCAGCGTACGGCTCGTGGGGGGCTCAGGCGCGCCGGCCGGACCCTCGTAGACGGACAGATCGCACGCGTTGTGGATCACCGCGGCCTTCACGCCGTACCGGCGCTCGAGCGTGTTGCGAAGACCCTCGTTGGGGACGATGACAACCGCGGCGCGCTTCAGGATGAACGGCTCCAGCCGGCGCGCGACGAGTCCGCTGGGGCCGCGGTTGAACCACGCCGAGTAGTAGTCGAAGAAGTACGCGACGAAGTGCGCGCGTGCGAGCCGGCTGGCCAGGAACGCAGTCGGCAGGTCTCCCACTCGGTCGGGGCAGGCGACGGCCGCGGAGCATCGCTCGCGCTTGAGGATCGCGGCGATCCCCCTGGCGCGCCGGAGGACGCCTGCCAACCTGCGCGGAAGCGCACGCGCGCCGGATGGCTCCGTCGGCGGCCCCTGGTCGTCGGGCGCCTGCAGCGCTCCGGAGGAGAGGCGATGGTACGTTGCCGGCAGCCGGTTGGCGGCGTGCATGTGTTGCTCGGCGCCGTAGTCGACTCGGGACACGAGGCAGTACTCGGCGGGGTCCAGCGGGGCCAGCAGGCGGTACAGCATCCCGGCCTGCCCGGGACTGCGCGTGGACGGCGGGAGGTTCTCGGAGATGAAGGCGAACTTCATCGAGATGCGCTCACGCCCCGCCGCGGTGACCCGACGCGAGACCAGGCGACGCGTCTCGCGACCGCACGGACCCCTGGACGCTCTGGTGGCGGCCGACGACGATCTTGGTCGCGGCGACGCTCACATCCTCGACGAGGTACTCCGGCGGGACGCTCCAGCTGGGCCGTTGCTGGAGCACGACGCGCACGGCGCGGGAGATTGCCTCCGGCTCGGCCCCGCTGAGGATGTTGCTGCCGCACTCGAGCGTCTCCGGGCGCTCGGTCACGTCGCGGATGGTGACGTTGGGGACGCGGAAGATGCAGCACTCCTCCTGCACCGTCCCGCTGTCACTCAGTACGCACAGGGCGGCGCGCTCGAGGGCGATGAAGTCGAAGAGCCCGAAGGGGTCGGGAAACGTCAGCAGCGCGCTCTCCTGGTCGACGCCGAAGCCGGCCATCCTCTTGCGCGTGCGGGGGTGAGTGCTGACGACGATCGGAAGGCCGTGCTCGCGCTCGAGCATCCCCAACGCGTCGATCAGGGCGCGCAGGCGCTTCTCTGCGTCGACGTTCTCCTCGCGGTGCATCGTGACGAGGAAGAATCGCTGTGCCTCGAGGCCGAGGCGCGACAGGACGTCGGACCGCCCGATCGCGGACTCGTGGTGGTTGATCACCTCGAAGATCGGGTTGCCGATGACGAAGATCCGGTCGCCGGCGATCCCCTCGCGCAGCAGGTTCGCGCGGCTGCGCTCGGTGTACGGCATCAGGATGTCGCTCGAGTGGTCGATGACTCGCCGGTTGACCTCCTCGGGCACCCGGTCGTCGTAGCAGCGGTTGCCCGCCTCCATGTGGAACACCGGGACACCCATGCGCTTGGCCACGATCGCCGACAGCGAGCTGTTCGTGTCCCCGAGCAGGAGCAGCCGATCGGGGCGGTGGGCTGAGAGCACCTCCTCGGTCTCGGTGAGGATCTTCGCGATCTGCGTGCCGAAGGAGGCGCTGCGAACGCTCAGCACCTCGTCGGGCGCCCGGACCCCCAGCTCCTCGAAGAAGACGCCGGAGAGGGTGTGGTCGAAGTTCTGGCCGGTGTTGACCAGAACGTGGTCGCAGGCGGCGTCCAAGCTCTCGATCACGCGGCTGAGACGGATGATCTCGGGCCGCGTCCCGAGGATGGTCATCACCTTCATCGGGGCTCGCTCACCGGAGCATGTCTTCCTCGAGCACGAGCTCATGGTCTGGCAGGAGCTTGTGCCTGGCGAGGAAGGTGGCGACGTCGTCGGTCGACATGACGTCGTCGCGAGAGCTGTACTCCCGCTCGAGGATCGGCCCGGCGGGCTCGACCGGGCGCAGCTCGGGCAGGCGCGGGAGGATGACGTAGTAGTCGCCTCTGGGCACCGTCAGCTGTGCCTCCTCCTCGGAGACGAGGATCTCGTGGACCTTCTCGCCCGGGCGTATGCCCGTGACGATCGTCTCGATCGGGCGCTCGCCGATCAGCGCCTGCGCGACGTCGACGACGCGCGCCGAGGGCACGCGCGGGATGTACGTCTCGCCAGGCTGCCCGTCGGCGAGCGCGGCGAGCACGGTGTCGACCGCTTCCTCGAGGCTGAGCAGGAAGCGGGTCATCTCGAAGTCCGTGATCGTGACCGGGCCGCCGAGCCGGATCTGGTGGTGAAAGAGCGGGATCACCGAGCCGCGGGAGGCGAGGACGTTGCCGTACCGCGCGCAGACGAAGCGCGTACCCGGACACTCGAGGTTGCCCTCGATGAAGATCCGCTCCTGGATCGCCTTCGTCATCCCCATGACGTTGACGGGCTTGACGGCCTTGTCGGTGGAGATGCCGACGACCGTCTCCACCGGCAGCCCGCCGTCGCGGATCGCGCGCACGATGTTCTCCGGGCCGCCGATGTTCGTCTTCACCGCCTCCGACGGGAAGTACTCGCACGTCGGCACCTGCTTGAGGGCTGCCGCGTTGAAGACGATGTCGGCATCGCGAAGGACCGAGCTGACGCTCGCGAGATCGCGCACGTCGCCGATCCGGAAGCGCAACAGGCGCTCGAAGTTGTGGTAGATGACCTCGTCGGTTGCCGTCTCGAGCCTTCCGTAGGACAACCGCATCGTGTGCTGCTTTGCCTCGTCGCGCGAGAAGACCGTGATCGCCGCGGGGGTCCCCACCGTCCCCGACAGCAGCCGGCGGACGAGCACGCTCCCGAGCGAACCGGTGCCGCCGGTGATGACGATGCGCTTGCCGGTCAGCATCCTGTCAGCCCCTCAGTCGTTCGTACGGCGTCTTGTCGGCGGCGAGCTGCGCGACCATCTCGTCCCACGAAGGGGCGCGCAGCCCTGTCTCCTGCTCGAACCTGCGACCGTCGAGGCTGCGGTCGCAGACGACCTCGTCGTCGGGAACGATCTCCACGTCGCAACGGTATGCATCCTTGAGCATGAATAGCAGGTCGTGCTTCGAGATCGGCTCGGATGCCACGTGCCAAATCCCGGTCAGATCGCGGTGGTCGGAGACGATCGAGGCGAGGATGCGGGCCAGCGCCTCGGTCGTCAGGCCGCTGAAGATCGCGCGCCGAAATCCGCGAACGGTCCCCTGCTGTGCCAGAAACCACTCGAGCAGCCCGCTGGCCCCGGCGAGCTCGCGCCCGATGATCGACGTGCGGACCGTGAGGCAGTCGCCGTCGACCTCGCCCAGCAGCTTGCTGCGCCCATACAGGTCGACCGGGTCGGGGATGTCGCTCTCGTCGTAACGGCCGGTGCGGCCGCTGAAGACACAGTCCGTGCTGACGTGGACCAGGCGCACGCCCTCGGCACGGCAGAGCGCCGCCAGGCGGTGGGGAAACAGCGAGTTGATCGAGATGCTCGGGATCGGGTCGCGCGCCTCGCGAACCTGCTTGACGATCCCGATGCAGTTCACGACAACCTGCGGCTGGGCGAAGGCGAGGGCGCGCTCGACCGTATCGAACGAGCCCGCGGCCACATCCAGAATCGTTCGGGCCGGATCGAGCAGCCCCAGCCGTGCTGCCGGATGCTCGCTCGTGCGGAGGGTGGCGTACGCCTCCATGCGCTGACCGAGCACCTGCCACAGCTTGTGACCGAGCATGCCCGACCCGCCGAGGACGAGGACGCGTCGCGCCGTCACGTCATGCTCCCGGTGAGCTGTCGGTCTGGCTGTCACTGCTCATCGCTGCGCCATCATCCCGAGCCGACGCTGCCAGCGCGGCTCGTGAACCATCGGGATGAACGTCATCGCGCGCTCGCTCCCGCGCGAACCGCACACCGATCTTGTCGCCGCCCTCGCGCAGCACCCGCCGGTACGCCTCGACCACGCGCGGCGCGACGACGGGGTAGTCGATGCGCTCGGCGGTGAGCCGCTCGTTGAGGCGGTCGGCCCGGTCGACGAGCGTGTCGTCGGCCAACGCGCGACGCAGCGCGCGCTCGACGTCGTCGGGGTCCTCCGGATCGACGAGCAGACCGTTTTCGCCGTCTGTCACCCATTCCTGCGTCGAGATCGTGTCGGACTGGATGGGGAGCGCGCCCATGATCATCGCTTCGAGCATGGTGTTCGGCGTCCCGTCGCTGATGTTCACGGCGACGGCGATCCGCGCGCGGCCCATGAGCGCCACGATCTCGTCGGGCGCGCTCTCCGGAAGGACCGACAGCCGCAGCCCCGTCGTCCTCGCGATGCGCTCGCCGGCGCGACGCACGCTGTCCTCGGCCGAGTAGATGACGACCTCGTACTCCGCGAGCTCGGCGCCGAGACGGCGAATCGCCTCCAGGGCGACGAGCGCGCGCCCCACCCACTGGTCATCGTGCTGGCCTTTGAGCGCGATGACGCGCCGCGTCGATGCCGCCGCGGGGCTGCGCAGCCGTCGCATCCGCTCGACGTGGAAGCCCCCGGGGCCGGGAAAGATCCCCAGGAAGGTGCCGCGAAAGCCGAACTCACACGCGAGCTGCCGGTCGCGCTCGCAGTCGGTGATCAGGTAGTCGCACGTGTCCAGCACCGCCTCGATGCGCTCCCTGTGGCCCGGCAAGCGGCCGAAGTAGAACAGATCGCTGCCCCAGCACGAGTACATCCAGGGTGGGAAGCGATCGCCGCCGAGCAGACGGCGGCTCTCCAGCGTCAGGTAGCCCCCGTGCTGCATCTCCAGGGAGTGCACGAGGTCCGGGCGAAGCGACGAGATCAGGCGCGCAAGCCTTGCCGCCCGGTTCGCCCGCGGCACGCGTTCCAGGACCCACTCGAGCCGCGCCCACCCCCTCGGCAGTGGCCACGGGACACCGCGCTGGCGCACGCTGGGGTCGAGCTCGGGCCGCCACCGGCGCGCAGCCGGGTAGACGGTGATGTGGCGCAGATCGACGTGCGCGGGGCGCGCCGAGACCGGGAAGAGGTGCACGTCCCATCCCTGGTCGCCGAGCTGGCCTATCCACCGCGCGGTGTGGACGCTGTTCGCCATCGCGACGAGCAGGATGCGCGGCGCTCCGCCGCCGCCTCTCACGCCGTGCACCGGCCCACCGTTCCCAGGTGCAGCAGCTCCCCGAACCGCGCACGCGCCACGTCGATGCCGAAGTCGCTCCGCGCGCGCGTCTGGGCGTTGCGGATCAGCCGTGCGCGCAGCGCAGCGTCGTCGCAGAGCGCCTCGATCGCCTCGGCCACGCGGCTCGGGTCGGGCTCGTCGACCACGATTGCGCAGTCATGACGGCGACAGTACTGCGACACGAAGGCATCGGGGGGGGCGTGGACGAGGATCGGCCCACCGGCGGCGAGGTACTCGCCGAACTTCATCGGGGCGGAGGTGCGAATGACCTCCGGGTACTGCGATCGGAACGCGAGCGGGAGGAACAGGATGTCGGCGCCCTCCTGGACGGCGGCGATCTCCTGCGCGGAGGCGTGCCCGTGAACGGCCAGCCGACCGTCGAGCCCGCGGGTGCGCAGCTCCTCCTCCAGTTGACCGCCGTAGACGTGCAGCGCGGCCGATCGCGCCGAGAGGCGGTCGAGCGCCGCGAGCAGGTTCTGGACGGCGTCGAGCTGCGCCTCGTAGATCGTCCCGGTGTAGACGATCCGCGTGTGCGGGGCCGGGGCGCGGTGTGGACGGTCGGCGAGGGCGTAGAGCGACAGGTCCGCGGGGTGGTGAATCACGGCCGGTGCGACGCCATAGCGGTCCGCGAGAGCATCGGCCAGCGTGTCGGTACCGCAGATCACGCGGGTCGCCCCCCGGACCACGATCCGCTCGAGGTGCGGTGAGAGCCTTCGTCGTGCCGGCTCGTAGGCCTCGCGGTGCGAGTAGTAGTCGCACATGTAGACGTACAGCCGCAGGCGGAGCAGCCGGCTGGCGAGATAGGCGGCGGGAAGATCGTGGAAGTCGCCGGTGAACACCAAGATGGCGCGGCACTGCTCGCGCCGCGCCACGCGCGCGATCTGGACGGCGCGGCGGGCGATGCCGGTCGCTGCGCCGGCGACCGCGGATGCGTTGAACAGCCACTTGTTGCGGTGCAGGTAGCGGATGCGCACCGCCGGCAGCCGGTAGCACGTCGTCTCGAGCTTCTGGATGTGGTCGCCGGCGTAGATGCCCTGGTCGGAGGTCAGCAGGCAGTACGCGCGCGGATCCAGGCCCGTGACCAGACGCCGGATCAGCACCGCCTGCCCCGACCACGACGGCGGCACGACCTCTGAGACGAGCGCGAACTCGACGGGCGGGGGCGGGTACGAGCCGAGCGAGCTCATGGCACGCGCGCGGCTCGCGACCGCGCCGTCGCGTCCAGCAGGTCGTCGAGTCTCTCGCGCATCGCCGCGGGCGTCCAGCGCGTTCGCGCCACCTCGCGGGAGCTCGTCGCGAGGCGCTCCCAGAGCGCCGGGTCGCGGTACAACGCGACGATCCCGGCAGCGAACGCCTCGGCTCCATCGCAGATCAGGGCGTGCTGCCCGTCGATCAGGTCCATGCCCTCGGCGCCGATCGTCGTCGTGACGAGCGGAAGGCCGTGGGCCATCGCGTGCACGTTCTTGCCCTTCATCCCGGCGCCATAGCGGACGGGCGACACGAACACGCGGGCGTGCCGGAGATGGCGCTCGACGTCGGGCAC
>JAHWJM010000013.1 GCA_019348435.1 Actinomycetota bacterium | reverse complement strand
TTCCGATCTCCCGGTCCTCGCCCCACGGCGCGAATCGGTAAGCCACTTGCCAGTCGGCGAGCTGCCTGGCCGTCATCTCGGCCAGCATCTCGTCGGGATGGACCCACCGCCCGTTGCCCAGCGTCCGGCACAGGAAGAACGCGAAGGCCGCGGCGTCGTCGGCTAGCTCGCGCTCTCGTTTTTTTTCGACGCGTCGTCGTCGCCGCCGCCGCCGAACCCGGAGAGGCGGGTGGCCGCGTCGTTGATCGCCGTGAGCACGCGGGCCGGCGCCTGCTTCACCGCCTCGACGTCGTCATCGCCCATGATGCGGCCGCCGTCGGCGTCGCACGCCACGCGGGTCGCCAGCCACGCCGCCCGGTCCAAGGAGTCGGCGCCGGCCCGCTCCATCCAGCGGGCGTTGGCCGTCTGGTGGTCGGCGCTCGCGTGCGGATAGGGCACGAGGATCGCCGGCTTACCCGCTGCAGCAATCTCGAAGATCGAGCCGCCGGCCCGCGCCACGCACAGATCGCAGGCGGCGAGCGCCTGGCCGAAGTCCTCGATGTACGGGCGCAGGTCGTAGTGGTCGCCGTCGATGCGCGGCGCGAGAGCGGCGTGGTCGCGCGTTCCGGCCGCGTGCAGCACGCGAAACGGCGCGGCCCGAAACGCCTCGACGGCCGCCTCGTTGATCGTGCGCGCGCCGAGGGAGCCGCCGAAGACGAGTACGCAAACGTCGTCGCGAGCGAGCCCGAAGCGCGCTCGCGCGGCGGCGACGTCGCGCACCGGCGCCGGCACCGGCCGTCCCGTCACGACGTAACGAGGCCCGCTGCGGCCCTCGATCGGAAAGGCGAGACACACGCCGTGCGCGCGCGGCGCCAGCAGGCGGTTCGTGATCCCGAGGTGGCTGTCGGCCTCCGTCAGCACGAGCGGGATGCGCCGCGCGAGCGCCGCCAGGCCGACGGGCCCCGCCACGTAGCCGCCACCGCCCAGCACGGCGGCCGGCCGCAGCTCCCGGAGGATCCGGTGGGCGGCGCCGACCGCCCCGCCCGCCCGCAGCAGCGCCCGCGCGGCCCGCAGCGGGTTCGTCCGGCTGAGCCCCTCGACGCGGATCGGGCGCAGCGCGTAGCCCGCGGCGGGCACGAGCTCGGCCTCGGCCCGCTCGCCGCCGACGAAGGTGACGTCAGCCCCGGCCGCCCTCAGCCGCTCGGCGACTGCCAGCGCCGGCACGACGTGCCCCGCCGTCCCGCCCGCCGCGATCACCACTCTCAGCACGACGTGATCCTCGCGCATCGCCTTCATGTTCGGCTGGGTGGGGCAGCGCGGCGAGGTGGGTCGTGCTGCGCGCGGCGATGTTCAGCAGCAGCCCCATCGTCGCCATGAGCGTCAGCAGCGAGCTCGACCCGGACGAGATGAACGGCAGCGGGACGCCCGTCAGCGGAGCGATTCCGAGCACGGCGAAGACGTTCAGCAGCGCCTGGCACATGATCAGCGCGGTCAGCCCGGCGGCGAGCAGCTGCGTGTAGCGCGTGGCCGCCGCCTTCGCCGTGCGCAGGCCGGCGTAGCCGATCAGCCCATAGAGGAACAGCAGCCCGCAGATGCCGGCGATCCCGAGCTCCTCTCCGATGACGGCGAGGATGAAGTCGGTGTGCGCCTCGGGCAGGTAGAAGACCTTCTGCACCGACTCGCCGAGGCCGACGCCGAAGAAGCCCCCTGAGCCGACGGCGATCTGTCCCTGGACGGACTGAAAGCCGGTGTCGCTCGCGTCCGCCCACGGGTTGACGAACGCCGTCAGCCGCGAGACGCGCTCCGGATCGGCGAGTGCGAAGAGCAGCACGAGTACGCCGCCGGTGGCGGCGAGCTTGGCCAGCAGGCCCAGCGGCACGCCCGCGACGAGCAGCAGCGCGCCGAGGGTGAACGCGACGACGAGCGCGGTGCCGAGGTCCGGCTGGGACGCAATGAGCACGATCGCCAGCCCCGCGACGAGCAGCAGCGGCGCGCTGACGCCCTTGAGGTCTCGCAGCCGCGATGGCGTCGTGGCGAGCAGCCCGGCCGCATAGAGCACGAGGGCGAGCTTCATGAGCTCCGAGGGCTGAAACTGCAGCGGTCCGGCGCCGAGCCAGCGCCGCGCGCCGTTGATCTCCACGCCGACGCCGGGGATCTTGACCGCGATCAGCATGAGAAACGAGAGCACGAGCAGCGCCGGCGTGAGGCGCGGCAGGAGCTCCAGGCCGCCGCGCGCGAGCACCTGCAGGACGACCAGCCCGACCGCGCCGAAAGCGAGGTACTTGACGAGGTACATCGTCCCGTCGCCCTGGCCCTCGAGCAGCGTTCGCGCCGACGAGGCGCTGTAGACCATCACGGCCCCCGCCGCGAGCAGGCACAGCGTGGCGGTGAAGAGGATGTTGTACTCGACCGGCTTGGCCTTGCACAGGGATGCGGGCGCGGCTGGGGAGCGGATCGGCCGGTCGGCAGAGGCCATCCGATCAGCGTTCGACGCGCGTGCCGCGATCCCTCGCCTGGCGAAGCCGACCTCGACATCCGTCCGCCCGCCGGCATCCGTTCCGATCTTGCGCGCGTGGCGGCGCGCGAGTGCCATAGTGGCCTGGTGGGATCGTTGATCGCCGTCGTGTCGGGGAACGGGATGTGGATCCTCGTCGCGTTCCTCGTCCTCTTCTTCCTCGCGATCGCGTTCGGCTACTACACGCGCACCGGCAGCGCGATCAACCAGCACCCGTACGACGGGACCGACGGCGACGCCCCCGGCGCCGAGATCCCCAGCACGATGGGCCGCGATGTCGATCGGCGCGACCACTCGCGTGGCACGCGCTGACCGCGCGCGCAGCGACGGCGCCTGCAGTCATCCCAGCGAGGCGTCCGGATCCGACGCGTGCCGCATCGCAGCGAGGAGGTTGCCCCGGCGCGTCGGAGCGGGATCGCCGCTGCGGAACGCGGCGATGTAGTCCTGGAAGTCAAACGACGTCAGGAAGGCCTTGGCCGCGTCGTAGCCGGAGCCGTAGAGCTCCAGCGCCCGCTCCCGGCTGAGGTCGAAGTCCGTGGTGCGCACACCGAGCGTCGGGATCGGGATCGTCCGCGCGAACTCGGCCTCGTTGACGTGCATGCGGTCGTGCGCCTCCATGAGCGTCTGGGCGAGCGCCTTCAGATAATCGATGATCGATTGCGAACGCGAGGCTGCGGCGTGCGTCCCACTGAAGCGGTCGGCGACCGAGGCCCGCGCGGCCGACTCCACGAGCAGCAAGCCGAACGTCGGAAAGCGGGGGCGCTGCTCGGCGTCGAAGAGCCACACCGGGAAGTTGGACAACATGCCACCGTCGACCATCAGGTGCTCCATCCCCGTGGAGTCGTTTGAGTGTCTGACGGGCTCGAAGAAGATCGGGATCGACATGCTCATGCGCACGGCGTACGCGATCGAGAGCGTCGACGGCGTCGAGCCGATCTTCTCGGCGTCGCGGGGGAGCACCAGCATCTCGTGACGCGAGACGTCGGAGACGATGACCTGCAGGCGGAAGGCCCGTTTGGGGTCGTCGGAGCCCGTCGGCTCGAGATCACCGAAAGTGCGCACGCCCTTGCGGTCGAGCTTCTCGGTCATCCAGTCCAGAAAGCGGTGACCCTCGTAGACACCGAAATCGAGCAGAACCGATACCTCCTTGCCGATGACGGGGATCCGATCCTCCCACCCCCTGTCCTTGAACTCGCCGAACTGCAACTCGAGCACCTCGTCGCGCAGCTCGGCGCCGGTGTACCCCGCAGCGACCAGCGCGGCCGTGATCGCGCCGGCGGAGGCGCCAGCGACGCACTGGGGCTCCCAGCCCTCCTCCTCCAAGGCGGCATACGCGCCTGCGAGCCCGACGCCCTTCACTCCGCCGCCCTCGAAAACCAGGTCCACAGGACCGCTCATTGCGCGACCCTAACCGGATCCGTAACGCTTGGCCACACCGAGGCGCAGGACGGACGCGCGGAGCGCTGGATGTCTCACGGCGCGCCGGCCGACGGATCGTCGCTGATCTCGAGGCTGTCGCTGGCGGAGCGGACGAACGACAGCGGTTCGAGGCGGCGGCTTGCGAGGTAGCGGCGCAGGAGGGGGTCGATGACGCTCCATCGGCCGACGCGCTCCCCGCGGGCGATCAGGCCACGGTCATGGAGTCTCGCCAACCCCCGCGCGGCCTGCTGCGGCTTGAGGTTGGCGTACAGCTCCGCGCCGGCGGCCACGCGAATTGCCATCCGCTCGGCGTGCCGGCCCATCGTGCGGATGAGTTCGAGCTGCTGGTCGTGGCGCAGGCGCTCCTGGCGCATCGCCCGCTCCAGCGCCTGGACGACGAGCGCGTGGTCGATCTCGCGGCGCAGCTCCTCGACGCTGCCGGCGTGGGCCTGTTGGATCAGCAGCATCGTCGCGCGCGGATGTCCCTCCCCGAGCGAGACGACGCGGTCGAGCGCGTCGTCGGTGATCGTCGTGTCGTCGTCGCCCAGACGCGCGCGGATGCCGATCTGCCACTGCGCAGCGGTGATCGGCGCCAGCTCGTGGAAGGCCCCGAACTGGCTGAGGGCGCGGTCGCTGGGGGCGAACAGATCGCGCATGAGGTGCTCGATGCTGCCGGCGAAGAGCACGCTGACATTGCGGGACCGCTGAAGGACCGAGCGCATGAGCCGCGTGACCTGGTCGGGGTCGCCGAAGCGCTTGTCGGCCCCGACGATCTCCTGGAACTCGTCGAAGAAGATGACGACGCGCTTGCCGTCGCGCTGGGCAAGCCGTTCGGCCAGCTCGAGCGCGGCGCGCAGGCGTGCGTGGCTGTCTGCATCCTGAGGGTCGAGCCCGACCTCGAAGACCAGCTCGACGCCGTCGCCGAGGTCGTGCCGGGCACGGACCACGGCGGCCTGACGCAACACCGTCATGATCTGCCGCCCCGCACCGCTCGCCTCGCCCAGCGCGCGCCTGAGCGCCGGGCGGTTGGACAGCAGCCGTATCGTCAGCCACCGCGCCAGGTCGGACGCATCGACGAGGTCGAAGAGGTCGACCGCCGCGACGTATGCGCCGTCGCGGCGGCACGCCTCCAATGCCGCGTCGGCGACCGTCGTCTTGCCGGTCCGGCGCGGCCCGGCGAGCACGACGTTCCCGCCGCCGAGCAGCGCGCTGACGACGCGATCGACGTCGTCTGCACGCCCCATCATGTGGGTGGGCTCCACCGGATGGTCGGTGGGAAAGAGATCCGCGCTCCCGAGGCGCCTGTCACTCATCGCGTGATATACTATCACCTTGCTGGTGATAGAGATGCCTGAACGGAAGTTCTGGACGGATCCTTGACAACGCCTCGCGCCACTCACACAGTGGGCCGCCATGTCACCACGTGCCGCCACTGCCGGCCGATGAGCGAGCGCGCGTGGGCGTAGCCTGGGGCCTGCTCTCGACGGCGCGGATCGCGGCGCGCGTCGTCGCGGGAGCCACGAAGACCGACGCCGCCGAGATCGTCGCCGTGGCCAGTCGCGACGGAGCGACGGCGCAGGCCTTCGCCGACGCCCACGGCATCGCACGCGCGCACGGCTCCTACGAGGCGCTGCTCGCCGACCCTGCGGTCGAAGCCGTCTACATCCCGCTGCCCAACTCGATGCACGTCGACTGGACGCTCCGAGCGCTGCAAGCAGGCAAGCACGTCCTGTGCGAGAAGCCGATGGATCGCCGTCCGGAGCAGATCGCGCGCGCCTTCGACGTGGCGGACGAGCAGGGGCTCGTGCTCAGCGAGGGCTTCATGTGGCGCCACAACCCGCAGACCCAACGCCTGCGCGAGCTGCTCGACGAGGCCACGATCGGCACCGTGCGGCTCGTGCGCGCGTGCTTTTCGTTCGTCCTCGCGCGCGACGTCGACGTGCGCCTGGACGCGGCGCTGGACGGCGGCGCGCTGATGGACGTCGGCTGCTACTGCGTCAGCGGCGCGCGCCTCGTCGCCGGCGAGCCGCTCGACGTGTCGGCACAGGTCGTGACCGGTCCGACGGGCGTTGATCTGCGCCTGAGCGGACTGCTGCGCTTCGACGACCACGTGCTCGGCGTCATCGACTGCGGCCTGGACATGTACAGCCGCGGCGAGCTCGAGATCGTCGGCACCGAGGGCCGCCTCCTGCTGCCCGACCCGTGGCACGCGATCAGCCCGCGGATCGTCGTCGAGCGCGGCTTCGAGCGCGAGACCGTCAAGCTGGACGCCGCCGACTCCTACACCCGCGAGCTCGAGGACGCCGCCGCTGCGATCGCCGGCGGCGGACCGCCGCTGCTCGGCCGTGCCGACGCGCTGGGTCAGGCGCGCACGATCGAGGCGCTCTACCGGGCGGCCGCGGAAGCCCGCACGGTGACGCTGTCGTGCCCGAGGACGTCCTGAAGTAGCGCGTCAGCGCGCGCGCACGACGACGTCGCCATCGTGCGTGCGCGCGTGAACGGACTGCAGGGACCGTTCGTTGCGCCGCAGGCCGCTGACCCGCGCGTCACCGGAGCCGGCGACCGCCCTGATCCGGTAGGAGCCTCGCGGCACGGCGACCTCGACGTCGCCCTCGTTGCTGCGGGCGACGATGCGCCGCGGCACGCCGCCGACGTCGGCCGTCACGTCACCCGAGCCGGTCTGCGCATCGACGGCGCGCACCGAGCGCGCGACGAGATCCAGATCACCGGAGTCGCTGCTGACGACGACGAGCTGCTGACGTCCGCTGAGGTCCATCTCGATGTCGCCGGAGTCGGTCTCGGCGCGAACGTGACGCACATCCGTGCCGCGCAGGTCGACGTCGCCCGAGCCCGTCTGCACCGTGATCTTGACGCCGCTCGGCACGGCGACGCGCAGGTCCGAATGGCACTTCAGGACGATCCGCTCCGCCGTGCAGCTGCTCTTGATCGTCAGCACCCCGTTCTCGCGCGTCTGCTCGAGCTTGGGCTGCGACACCACCCAGTGGCGGGTCTCGCGCACCTCGATGAACCTGCGTGCGGGTACGAGGTCGACGTCCCCGCGCTCGGAGTGCACGACGATCTCGCGGACGGTCCCGTAGACCTTGTCGCTCTGCACGTTCGTCTGAGCGAAGGCGAAGTTCGCGGCGGCCCAGACGCCCGCGACGATGGCCAGCAGCAGGACGAGGACCCAGCCAAGGCTCTTCATGTGCCGCGGACCCTCTCACACGGCGGGGTGCCGCGCGCCCACGTCGTCGTGCCGCGCCCGCTCTACCCTTCGAGGTGCGCCTTCAGATCGATCAGCGCGCGGCGCATCACGGCCTCGGAGATCGCCTTGCGCACGACGCGCGGCACGAAGCGTCCGGGGTCGATCTGCAGGTCGAGCTCGACCCGCGTGCGCCTGCCGCCGTCCAGCGGCTCGAAGCGCCACTCGCCGCAGAAGTCGCGAAAGTCGCCGCCGAGGTACTCGCTGGCGAGGCGGCCCGGCTCGTCGTAGACCTGGCGCAACCGGTAGCGGACGGTCTTCACGCGCGCGTCGATGACGTACTCGACGATCGACCCGCGGCCGCGTGCATCACGCTCGAGCACCTCGACGTCGCGCACGGCCCCCTGCCACTCGGGCAGCCGCTCGAAGTCCGTCAGGGCGTCGAAGCAGGCCTGCGGCGGCGCGTCGATGTCCGCCACCTGGCAGTCGCCGTAGAGCGCCATCTCACCCGGTCGGCCGCCCCTTGACGAGCTGCTCGAGGCGCCGCAACGACGCGGCGTTGCGGACCATCGTGAGCAGGTGGACGAGCGGGTTGATCCCGAGCACGGACGCCAGCCCGTCCGGGTTCTCGGTCATCCGCACGAAGGTGCCGCCCTCGGTCGGCGCCAGCTCGAGCGTCACTTGCGCAGTGCCCAGCGGTCGTGCCTTCGCGCGCAGTCGCAGCAGCGACGGCGGGTCGGCCTCCAGCGACTCGGTGTGGTCGTCGAGGCTCAGCGGTCCGACGCCGACGGTGTGGTGAAAGCGCGAGCCGGGGGCCGGCCACGCGGGATCGGCGGCGCGAACGCGCTTGGAGCCCACGATCCAGTCGCCGTAGGTGCCTGCATCCGCGAGTACGTCCCAGACCGCTACGGGGGGGACGGCCATGAACCGCTCGTTGGTGGCCATCGCCGTCGGCTACCCCGGGCGACCGCAGGTGAAAACGGCACGCGAGAGGACGATGACCGGCCATGCTTGACACCTGGGCCCCCGGGTACGCCATCATGTACGGCGCGGCGGGCAACGCTTCAGGGTGAAGTGGTGTCGGCGGCGCCCGCTCATCACCTGAAGTCAGCGCCGAACGCATGGCGGTTGCGGCTGGAGTCGGGTTCTCGCTCTTCCACATTGAGACGCCCCCCATGGCTATAGACCTGCCCAACCTCGACCACGATGGCGGGCCGCAGAACACGCTCAGCGCGATCTCCAACGAGATGGTGCGTCTCTACAAGAAGCAGTTCGGGCGCGGGCCGACCAAGACCCGCACGAACTGGGCGGGTTCGGATGTGCTCGTCGTCACACTCGAGGAGACGTTCACGCCTGCCGAGCGCAGCCTGCGCCGGCTGGGCAAGCACCAGGAGCTGCGTGACCTGCGCCTGCTGTTCCAGTACGCCGAGGTCGACACGTTCTGCGAGCCGATCGAGCGGCTGACCGGCCGCAAGGTCCGAGCCTTCATCAGCGGCATCGACACCGACGCCGACCTGGCCACCGAGTTGTTCGTGCTGCACCCGCACGACTACGACGGATCGGAGCGGGCCCAGAACGACCGCGAACAGAGTTGACGGCGGCCGAGCACGACGCGTACGCCGAGGAGCAGCGCCAGGCCGAAGCCGCCCTGCGGGCATGAACGCCGGCGAGCGGGGGAAAGCCGCTGCGCAGCATGTTCGTGTTCACCAAACGGCCGGGCCAGCGCGGCAACTTCCGCTTCATGCCGGGGTGTCTGGTGTTCTCGCTGGTCGCCTCGATCGTCCTGACGATCCTGCTGAACCTCATCATCCGCGCCTTCTAGACCGGGCCTCCTGCCGCACGAGCTCGCGGAATGCGCGCCCGCGGGCCTCGAAGTCGTTGAACTGATCGAAGCTCGCGCAGGCCGGCGACAGCAGGATCACGTCACCGGCGCGCGCGGCGGCGCGCGCGCGGACGACCGCGGTGGCGAGGTCGCCGCACCGCTGCCCGCCGGCCTCGCGGCCGATGCGGTCGGCGTCCTGACCGATGAGGTAGATCGCTTGCGCGCGGCCGCGCAGCACGGAGAAGTCCTGGCCCTTGCTCTGGCCGCCGAGGATGAGGTGTACGGGTGCGTCGGGGAAGCTCGCCAGAGCAACCAGCGTCGAGGCGACGTTCGTCGCCTTCGAGTCGTTGACGAACAGCACGCCGGCGAGCCGCGCCACCTCCTCGAGGCGGTGTTCGACGCCGCCGAAGCTCGCCAGCCCGGCACGGACGGCGGCGGGGGCCACCCCGCGTGCCAGGCAGACCGCGGCCGCGGCCATCGCGTTCTCGCGGTTGTGCGCGCCGCGCAGGCGGATCTCCTCGTGGGCGATGAGCGGCTGGCCGTCCCACCACAGCTGGCCCGCGCGATCGTCGAGCTCCCCGCCGGGACCGAAGCTCACGCGGCGCGCGCAGCCGCCGAGGTCCTCGATCATCAGCCCCGCAGGCGCGACGGCGATGTCGTCGGTGCCCTGGCGCGCGAAGATCTGCAGCTTGGCCGCCAGGTAGTCCTCCAGCGTGCCGTGACGGTCGAGGTGGTCGGCCGCGACGTTGAGCAGCACCGCCCCCTCGGGCGCGAAGGCCAGCGTGTCCTCGAGCTGAAACGAGCTCGCCTCGCAGACGACGACCGCGGCAGCCGGCAGCTCGCCGGCGAGCGCGCTGATCGCCGTGCCGACGTTGCCCGCCACGCAGACCGCGAGGCCGGCCTCGCGGTGGATGTGCCCGAGCAGCTCGACGGTCGTCGTCTTGCCGTTCGTGCCCGTCACGGCCACGAACTCGTTGGCCAGCAGCCGCCAGCCGAGCTCGAGCTCACCGAGCACCGGCACGCCGCGCTCGCGCGCGGCCGCGATCACCGGCGCCTCGCGCGGAACGCCGGGCGACTTCACGACGGCGCGGGCGCGCGGCAGGAAGGCGAGCCCGTCGGTGCCGAGGTGGATCTCGAGGCCCTCGGGCAGCGCCGGCGGGGCCGACGAGCCGCTGTCGACCGCCACCACGCGCTCGCCCCGCGCCAGCAGAGCGCGCGCCGCCGCAATGCCCGAACGGGCCAGCCCGACGACGAGCCACGGGCCCGGCGGCAGCGGCGGTCGCGGCCGGCGGGACTGGGTCATCAGGCCACGGAGGCCTGGTACAGCGTGAAGCCGATCGCGCTGCAGATCGAGGCGATGATCCAGAAGCGCAGGATGATCTTCGTCTCCGACCAGCCGAGCAGCTCGAAGTGGTGATGGATCGGCGCCATCAGCAGGGGCCGCTTGCGGAAGGTCTGAAAGGAGAAGACCTGGATCATCACGCTGAGCGCCTCGACGACGAAGATGCCGCCCAGCAGGATCAGCAGGATCTCGGTCTTCGTCATGACCGCCAAACCCGCGATCGCGCCGCCGAGCGCGAGCGAGCCCGTGTCGCCCATGAAGATCGTCGCGGGAAACGCGTTGAACCACAGAAAGCCGACGCAGGCGCCGACGATGCACGCCGACAGGATCGCGAGGTCGTGCTGCCCGGTCGTGATGAACGTGATCCCGATGTAGGCCAGCGCGACGATCGCGGCGCAGCCGGCCGCGAGGCCGTCGAGGCCGTCGGTGAGGTTCACCGCGCTCGTCGTGCCCGCGACGACGATGTAGATCATCACGAGAAACGGCACGCCGGCGAGGAAGCTCAGGTCGATCTGGTAGTCGATGAAGCGCAGGCGCAACGTCTGCTGCAGGTCTGCCTGCTCGGTGGCGATCCACCACAAGCCGATCGAGATGAGGATCGTGATGCCGAGCTTCATCCGCGCGCTCAATCCCAGCGAGCGGCGCCGCACGATCTTGATGTAGTCGTCGGCGAAGCCCAGCAGCGCACAGCCGGCAAGCGCCCCGAAGACCCCGACCGCTCGCCAGTCGTACTCCGAGAGGATCAGGAAGGGAATCGAGATCGAGAAGACGATGATGATCCCGCCCATCGTCGGGGTGCCCGCCTTGACGTGGTGCTTGGCCGGCCCCTCCTCGCGGATGAACTGCCCGAACTCGCGCTGCTGCAGGAACGCGATGAACTTCGGGGACAGGAAGATGCAGATGAGCAGCGCCGCCGTGCCGGCGATGAGAACCTCGCCCATGAGCCGCTACAGCCCCGCCGCGCCGCGCAGGCTCTGGGCGACGACCTCGAGCCCGACTGCGCGCGAGCCCTTCACGAGCACCGTGTCGCCCGGTACGACGATCTCCCGCACGAGCTCGCTCGCCGCCGCGGCATCCGTCGTCACGTGCAGCGTGCCGCGAAACGAGCCGGCCATCGCGGCCGCGAGCGGGCCTACCGTCACGAGCACGTCGATCCCGCGCCTCGTGGCGTAGTCGCCGATCTCGCCGTGGAAGCGCTGCTCCTGCGGCCCGAGCTCGAGCATGTCGCCGAGCACGGCCACGCGCCTTCCGGCGGCGGACGCGGCGAGATCGTCCAAGGCGGCGCGCATCGACATCGGGTTGGCGTTGTAGCAGTCGTCGATGACGAGCACCGGCCCGGGCAGCTCGATGCGCTGCCCGCGCAGCGCGCTGAGCGTCACCTCCAGCCGACCGCGTGGCTCCACGCCGACGGCGCGCGCGGCGGCGAGCGCCGCGAGCGCGTTGGAGCGCATATGGCGCGACGTGAACGGCAGCTCGAGCCCGGCGGGAATCTCCGCGACGTCCCCGCCGGGGCCGAACGTGATGGTGCGCAGGTCCTCGCGCAGGTGCGCATCGAGCAGCGGCTCGTCGGCGGGCAGCACGGCGGTCGCGCCCGGGTGCAGGTCGGCGAGCAGCTCGGCCTTGGCGGCGGCGATCGCCTCCAGCGACCCGAGCAGCTCGAGGTGGACCGGCCCGACGTTGACGATGACCCCGACGTCCGGCTCGGCGATCGCCGCCAGCTCCGCGATCTGACCGGCGCCGCGCATCGCCATCTCGAGCACGAGGACGGCGGTGCCGGGCGGGGCGGCGAGGATCGTCAGCGGCAGGCCGATCTCCGTGTTGAGGTTCTGCTCGGTGGCGGCGACCGAGCGCTCGGGCGCGAGCATCGCGGCGAGCAGGTCCTTCGTGGAGGTCTTGCCGGTCGAGCCGGTGATCGCGATCACCTGGGCGCCCAGCGCGCGCCGCCACGAGCGCGCCAGCGCCTGCAGCCCCGCGAGCGGGTCGTCGCTCGTGAGCAGCACCCCCGCGTGCGTCCGCGCGTCGCCCAGTGCCCACTGTGGCGCGACGAGCGCGCCCCAGGCGCCGGCCGCCAGCGCCGCGGCGGCGAACCGGCCGCCGTCGACGTGGCGCCCGCTCAGACCGACGAACAGGTCGCCGGACCGGACGTCGCGGGAGTCGATCGTGACCCGCGTCGGCCCCGGCGGCCGGTCCGGCGCGACCGTCGCGGGACGCGCGAGGTGCACCCCGGCGGCCGCGGCCAGGCGCTCAGGCGACCAGTCGCGCACGCAGTGCCTCTCGCGCTACGCGGACATCGTCGAAGGGCAGCTTGCGCCCGTCGGCGAACTCCTGGCCCTGCTCGTGGCCCTTGCCGGCGATGACGACGACGTCACCGGCCTCGGCCAGCGCGATCGCCCGCTCGATCGCCGCGTGACGGTCGACGATCGTCTCGGTCGCCGAGCGATCCTCGATGCCGGCGAGGATCTCCTCGATGATCGCGGCGGGCTCCTCCGATCGCGGGTTGTCCGACGTGACGATCGTGTGATCGGCCAGGCGGGAGCAGATCGCGCCCATCTGCGGGCGCTTGCCGCGGTCGCGGTCGCCGCCGCAGCCGAAGACGCACAGCAATCGCCCCGCCGCCAGCGGCCGTGCGGCCGTCAGCACGTTCTCCAGCGAATCGGGGGTGTGGGCGTAGTCGACGAGGACGGCGAAGTCCTGTCCCTCCTCGACTGGCTCGAACCGTCCCGGTACGCGCCCGGCCTGCGGCAGGGCCGCGACGATCGTGGCGTCGTCGACGCCGAGCGCGCTGACGGCGGCGATCGCACAGAGCGAGTTCATGACGTTGAAGCGGCCCGGCAGCGGCGAGCGCAGCGTCAGGTCGCCGACGCTGAACGTCGAGCCCGCGAAGCTGCTCTGGATGTCGGTGGCGCGCAGGTCGGCGTCGGGGGAGTCGATGGCGACCGTCACCAGCCGCGGGGGCTCGTCGGCCGTCGCCTGCGTGCGCTGCGTCCACTCCGTCCGCAGATCCGCCGCCAGCCGCGCCCCGTAGGGGTCGTCGACGTTGACCACCGCGACCTGTGGGCGTCCGTCGAAGAAGAGCGTGCGCTTGGCCGCGAAGTACTCGTCCATCGTGGGATGGAAGTCGAGGTGGTCCTGGGTGAGGTTCGTGAAGATCGCGGCGGCCCAGTGGATCGCGTCGGCACGGCCCAGGGCCAGCGCATGGCTGGAGACCTCCATCACGCAGTGCGTGTCGCCCGCGGCATGCATCGCGGCGAACGTCGCCTGTAGGTCGATCGCCTCGGGCGTCGTGCGCGCGACCGCGTGCTCGATGCCGCCGATCACCGACGTGACGGTCCCGAGCAGTCCGGTGGGCTCGCCGGCGGCCTCCAGCAGCGCGCGCACGAGGTAGGCGCTCGTCGTCTTGCCGTTGGTCCCGGTGATGCCGATCGTGCGCAGCGTCGCCGTCGGGTCGCCGTGCAGGCGCGCGGCGGCGGGCGCCATCGCCGCACGCACGTCGTCGACGAGCACCTCCGGCACCCCGAGGCCGAGCGGATGGTCGACGACGAGCGCGACGGCGCCGCGCGCGATCGCGTCGGCCGCGAAGTCGTGGCCGTCGCGCGTGAACCCGCGCACGCAGAAGAAGACGGTGCCGGGCGCGACCTGGCGGTTGTCGTAGGCGAGGGCCGTGACCTCGACATCCGCGGCGGCGTCGGCGACGGCGGCGCCGAACACGTCGCGCAGCGTCATCCGAGCGGCCAGCAGCGGGTCGCTGGGTTCATCGTCGGGAAGCTCGGGCGCCTGATGCGCGGCAGGATAGTTTGCGCACGGATTGCACGGCCGGCTCTGGTGATCCGGGCTCAGCCGTTCGGCGAAACGCCGAGATACGGCAGCGCGAAACGCATGATCTCCTGGAAGGCCGGCGCCGCGACCTGCGCGCCGTAGATCTCGCCCTGCGGCTCGTCGACCATGACCGTCACGAGCAGCTTCGGCCTGCGGGCGGGGGCGAAGCCGGCGAACGAGGCGATGAAGCGCGTCCTGGAGTACTCGCCGGTCTTGCTGTCGATCTTGTTGGCCGTGCCGGTCTTGCCGGCCAGCGTGTAGCCGGGAATCGCCACCTCGCTGGCGCTGCCGCCGGCCTCGACGACCCCCGCGAGCATCGTGCGCAGCGCAGCGGCGGTGCTCGCGCTGATGACGCGCTCGCCGCGCGGACTCGCGGTGCGCTCGCCGTCGATGTCGGCGATGATCCGCGGCCGGCGCAGGATCCCGCCGTTGGCGATCGCCGCGTACGCCGCTGCGAGCTGCAGTGGCGTGACCGACTCGCCCTGCCCGATCGGCAGGTTGCCCATCGACGAGCCGGAGTAGGCGGCGCGCTTGAGCACCTGGCCGGATTCCTCGCCCGGCAGCTCGATTCCCGTCGGCCGGCCGAAGCCGAAGCGCCGCACCCAGCGGTCAAAGCGCGTCGCGCCGAGGCGCTCGCCGATGCGCACCGTGCCGACGTTGCTGGACTGGGCGAGGATCTGCGTCGTCGTCAGGTCGACGGGACCGCGCTCGTGGGCTTCCTTGATCGTGCGGTCGGCGACCTCGATCGTCGGTGGCAGGTGAAACACGTCGGTCGGCGTGACGACCTTCTCCTCCAGCGCCCCGGCGACGGTGAAGGGCTTGAAGGTCGAGCCGGGCTCGTAGTTGAAGCCGACCGCGCGGTTCTGCGCCGCGTAGTCCGGCGCCCCGGCGCGGTCGTTGGCGTCGACGCGCGGCCAGTTGGCGAGCGCGAGGATCGTGTTGGAGTACGGATCCATGACGAGCGCCGTCGCGCCCTTCGGCCGCCACGCCACGCCGATCTCGGCGAGGACGTTCTCGACCTTGCCCTGCAGCTCGGCGTCGAGCGTGAGGCGCAGGTCCTTGCCGCGCGTGGAGCGCTTGGTCTCCTGCAACACGATCGGCTCGCCGAGGGCGTCCTTGACGATCCGCCGCTCGCCGTCGCTGCCGCGCAGGATGGCGTCCTTCGCGTACTCCAGCCCCGCCAGCCCCTCGCCGTCGGTGCCGACCCACCCCAGCACCTGCGACGCCATCCACTTGCGCGGGTACTCGCGGCGCGAGCTCGGGATGAGCTGCAGGCCCGCGATGTCCAGCTTCTTGATCTTCGCCGACTGCGCGCCGGGCAGGTTGCGCGCGAGGTACACGAAGCCGCCCTTCTCCTCGAGCTTCGCCAGCAGCTTGTCCTCGGTCGTCCCGATCAGCGGCGCGAGGCGGCGCGCGACGGCCAGCGGCTTCTTGATGAGGTAGGGCGTGACGGCAACGTCGTCTGCCGGCTCGGACACCGCGAGCTCTACGCCGTTGCGGTCGGTGATCGCGCCACGTCCGCCCGGCACCTTGAGCACCTCGACCTGCTGGGTGCTGGCGACCGCCTGCAGCGATTCGCCCTTCACCGCGCCCAGCCAGGCGGCGCGCGAGGCGGCGATCACCAGCAGCGCCAGGAAGATCGCGAACAGCAGCCCGATCCGCCGTTCGGTGAGGCCGACTATGGCGGCGTCACCCCGCCGGCGGAGGTGGTCTGCGGTGCCGTCGGCGCGGGTCTGACCGCGGCTGTGGTTGCCGGGGGTGCGGACGGAGTCGAGGGCGTGGCGGGAGTGGAGGCCGTGACCGCCGTGACCGGTGGCGACGCAGTGGGGGTTGCAGGCGTCTCGGGCGCAGTGACCGCGGGGGCGGTGGTCGACGCGCCGCCGGCGACGCCGGGGGAGCCCGGCGTCCCGCCCGGCCCCTGCGTCAACGCGTCTGGCACGGCCGTCGCGGCCCCCGCCGGGCCGGCGATCAGCGGATCGGGAGCGCGCATGACGCGGGCGGCGCGCGCGCCGTCGGAGCGCTTGTCGCCCGCGCGCAGGTACGTGACGTCGGCGGGCTCGGGCATGACGAACCCGCGCTGGCCGGCGTGCGCCTGGATGCGGTCGCCCGAGCTCAGCCGCGAGACCTCTCCTTTCAGCGCGGCGTTGCTGCGCTCGAGCGTCGCCATGGTCTCGACGGCGCGGCCGATGCCGGCGTTGAGCTTGAGCATCGAGACCTGCATCGCGACGATCCCGATCAGGCCGACGCCGATGATCACGACCCACGCACGGCTGCGCACGAGACGGTCCATCGTGCGGCTGCCCGAGACCTCGAGCGCCGACTCGGCCACCCGCAGCGCGATGGCGGCGCTGCCCGCCGCGAGCCGCAGCTGCGGGCGGGTCGCGCGGATCGGCATGCGCGGGCGTGGCGGTGCGTAGGCGGGGACACGCATCTGCGCATGCGCCTGAGCCGCGCTTCTCGGTTGTGCGGAGTGGGCGGCGGGGTGGGCGGGTCCGGACACCCGCCGCGCATGCGCGGCGCCGTGCGGCCGCGGCCGGCGCAGCGCGCGCTGGTCGTGGTCGTGGTCGTGGTGCGTCCGTGCGGCAGCCGAGCGGCTCATCGGGAGGACCTGCCTTCCGCTCGGGCCGTGACTGCGCGAAGGCAACGGCGCCTTGTCATGCCTGTTCCTCGCGGAGCTTCGACCCTACGCGCAGGCGTGCCGAACGCGCCCGCGGGTTCGCGGCGACCTCGCCTGCGCTGGGCGCGATCGCGCGTCGGCTGACCAGCTCGGCCTCGGGCTCGCGCCCGCAGGCGCAGATCGGCAGGTCCGGCGGGCAGATGCAGCCCTGCGCCCGCGCGGCGAGGAAGCGCTTCACGCGCCGGTCCTCGAGCGAGGGAAAGGAGATCGCGCCGAGCTTGCCGCTGATCGCCAGGACATCCCAGGCCAGCGGCAGCGGGGCGT
>JAHWJM010000139.1 GCA_019348435.1 Actinomycetota bacterium | reverse complement strand
GGGGGCCCACCCGGGACCCACCAACTCGGTCGGATCCCGGCGAGGCGGTGCCGTCGGGGGGCTGCTCATGGCACTACAGAGTGTCGCACGCCGACGGTTGTGGCGACGTTCGGCCCTTGGCCTGCTTGTCCTTTGCCGCCGCGCCGGCGTCGGCAGGACCACCAGCGCCATCCGTCGGCAAGGAACGCTACGTCGAGCCGGGTGCTCCCCGGCTCGACGGTGGACGCTACTTCACGCTCGTGGCGATGGCGTCGATCATCACGGGCCTCTTCCCGCACCAGCACAAGGTCACGAGCAACGACCCGCCGCAGCCGGAGGGGATGCCCAACCGCGAGTTCTACCAGACCTCGCTGTTCGCCGAGGGCCGCGACAAGGGGCTGCACGTGTTCTTCATCCAGCGCGGCGAGCTGTCCGATCAGGCGATCGCGACGGTCGCGATGCGGTTGCAGGCGCGCGCGAGCGACGGGCGCTACGACCTCGGCGCCGACGAGCTCGCCGCGGTACTCGACGGCGACACGCGCGACAGCGACGACAAGGTCCGCGCCGTCATCGGCCACCTCGCGCGCGCGGGCGTGATCCGCCCGGCGCCGTCGTCGCCCGATCGCGTGCGGGGGCGCATCGAGGGGCCGTTCGACGGCCGCGCCCGCGCCGCCTGCCGGACGTCGGCGGGTGAGAGCACGCGCGCGCGCTGGAGCCAGTACCGCGCCGTCTGGAAGTTCGTCGAGAGCAACGCCTGCCGGCGCACCGCGATCCTGCGCCACTTCGGCGACCGCAGCACGCCGGCGCCGACGGCGGGCGTGCCGTGCTGCGACGTCTGCGACTCCTCGTGGGTGCCCGCCGCGCCCGCGGCCAAGAGCAGCCGCAAGCGCCCCTCGGGAGCGCCGGTGGTGGCGGCCGGCGATCTCGACGCCGCGATCGTGGAGGTCGTCGAGACGGCCGACCCGGCCGTCGGGCGGACGCGCACGGTCGAGATCCTGCGCGGCGGGCGCTCGCAGGCGCTGGTCAAGAGCGGCCACGACGGTCTGCCCGCCTACGGCACGTTCGATCACCTCACCGCGAAGCAGGTCATGGCGCGCGTCGACGAGCTGCTCGGAGCGGGGCGGCTGCGCTCGACCGGCGGGATGTATCCCAAGCTCGAGGTGGCGGGCCCGGCGGACCCGCAGCTCGAGACGGCGGCCTGACGCCGCGTGGCTTCTCGCGGCGCCGATCAACCGCTGCGCATCGGCGTCCTCGCATCGGGCGCGGGGACGAACCTGCAGGCGCTGCTGGAGTCCGTCCACGGCAACGAGGCGCTCGTGGTCGCCGTCGCGGCCGACAAGCCCACAGCGGGCGCGCTGGCGCGCGCCCGCGACGCCGGCGTCGAGACGGCCGTCTTCCCCATCGGCGACTACCCCGACCGCGCCGCGCGCGACGCCGCGATCGCCGCCTGGCTCATCGGCCACGACGTCGAGCTCGTCGTGCTCGCCGGCTACATGGCGCTGCTGACAAGCCCCTTCCTCAGCCGTTTCCCGGATGCCGTGGTGAACATCCACCCCTCCCTGCTGCCGGCGTTTCCCGGCGTGCGCGCGATCGAGCAGGCGATCGACTACGGGGTGAAGGTCTTTGGTGTGACGGTGCACTTCGTGCTCGACGACGGCGGCATCGACACCGGTCCGGTGATCGCGCAGCGTGCGGTCGAGATCGCCAATGCGACCGATCCCGACGCGGTGCACGAGGCGCTGCGTCCGCTCGAGCACGCGCTGCTGCCCGAGGCCGTCCGGCTCATCGCGCGCGGCGCCGTCTCGCGCGATCCCGACAACCCGCGGCGGATCCGCGTCGCGGGGGCGGGCGACGACACGCCCGGCTGACCGCGCCGTGTATATCCTCGCGCCATCGCCGGCGAGCCAGACAACGAGAGCGGCGCGACGCTCACCGCCCCCGCAGCGGTCAAGATCCGCCGCGCGCTGCTGTCCGTCTCGGACAAGCGCGGCGTCATCGACTTCGCGCGCGGCCTGAGCGACCTCGGCGTCGAGCTCGTCTCGACCGGCGGCACCGCAGCCGCACTGCAGGAGGCGGGGCTGGAGGTGCGCTCGATCGAGGAGTTCACCGGCTTTCCGGAGATCATGGACGGCCGCGTCAAGACACTGCACCCGCGCCTGTACGCCGGGCTGCTCGCGGTGCGCGACGACCAGGCGCACGTCGATGCCGCCAGCGAGCACGAGATCGAGTACGTCGACCTCGTCTGCGTGAACCTCTACCCCTTCGAGCGTGCCGTCGCCAGCCGCCTGCCGCCGGCCCAGATCATCGAGAACATCGACATCGGGGGGCCGACGATGATCCGCGCGGCGGCGAAGAACTTCGCCTTCGCGGCCGTCGTGACGGGCCCCGAGTCCTATGACGCGGTGCTCGACGAGCTGCGCGGCGCGGACGCGCAGCTCTCGATGCCGACGCGCGAGTCGCTGGCGGCGGAGGCGTTCGCCTACACGGCGCGCTACGACACCGCCGTCGCGCGCTGGTTCGCCGAGAAGTCCGAGGACTTCCCGCCGCTGCTCGTGCGCGCCTACGAGAAGGTCACCGACCTGCCCTACGGCGAGAACCCGCACCAGCGCGCGGCCTACTACCAGCAGGTCGGCGCGCGGATGCACCTGCTGTCGATGGTCCAGCAGCACCACGGCAAGCAGCTCTCCTTCAACAACCTGCTCGACCTCGACTCCGCGCGCGCCATCGTGCGCGACCTCGACGAGCCGGCCTGCGTGATCCTCAAGCACAACAACCCGTGTGGCGCGGCTGTGGGCGCTTCGGCCCTCGAGGCCTACGAGCGCGCGTTCGCGACCGATCCTCTCAGTGCGTTCGGCGGCGTGATCGCCTTCAACCGGCCGGTCGACGCGGCCACGGCGGAGCGCTTGTCCGAGCAGTTCGTCGAGGTGCTGTTCGCGCCTTCCTATGAGGACGGCGCTTTGGAGATCCTCACGCGCAAGCCGTCGATCCGGATCCTCGAGAGCGAGGAGCGGCGCGCGACGTTGGCGGTCGAGCCCGACTTCAAGCAGGTCATGGGCGGCCTGCTCGTGCAGGATCACGACGTCGAGTTCGCCGACCGCACCGAGATGGAGGTCGTGACGCAGCGCCATCCGACCGACGACGAGTGGCGCGACCTCATGTTCGCCTGGAAGATCTGCAAGCCGGTGCGCTCCAACGCGATCGTGCTCGCCAAGAACTCGGCTACGGCAGGGATCGGCGCGGGCCAGATGAGCCGCGTGGACTCGGTGCGGCTCGCGGTCGACAAGTCCCGGTTGGAGTCTCTGGCGGGCGCGGTCCTGGCATCCGACGCGTTCTTTCCCTTCTCCGACGGGCCGGAGATCGCGATCGGCGCGGGCGTCACCGCGATCATCCAGCCGGGCGGATCGCGCCGTGACCCGGAGGTCGTCGAGGCGGCCGACGCGGCGGGCGTCGCGATGGTCTTCACGAGCCGCCGGCACTTCCGCCACTAGGGCGCGCGGCGGCGTGAGCGGCGGCGGCGGGATCGACCGCTTCTCCTCCGGCGGGCCCTGGGAGGCACGCTTCGGCTACAGCCGCGCGGTGCGCGCCGGCGACCTGCTGTTCGTCGCGGGGACCACGGCGATCGACGAGGACGGGATCGTGCGCGGGATCGGCGACGCGGGCGCGCAGACGGCGTTCGTGCTCGACCGCATCGCGGCGGCGCTCGCGGCGGCCGGGGCCTCGATGGAGCAGGTCGTGCAGACGCGCATGTTCATCACCGACGTCAGCCGCGCCGAGGAGATCGGCCGAGCGCACGAGGAGCGCTTCGCCGAGCACCGGCCCGCTTCCGCGATGGTGCAGGTTGCGGCGCTGCTCGACCCGCGGATGCTCGTGGAGATCGAGGCGGTGGCGTATGTCGGGTAGCGCGTGAACCACCCGCGCGGGCGTCGTGGCACCTTTGAGGCGCAGCGCGCCCCGAACACGCCAAGACCGCCCGAGCGTGCGCCCTCCGGGCGGCGATCCGTCCGCCGCGTGCCGCACACTCCGCCGCTCGTGTTCGTCGCAAGCGCCCCTTCCGTCCGCCGTTGACCATCCTGCGGCAGTGGCAGGAGCGAGCCCTCGAGCGCCTCGCGGAGTGGGATCAGGGCTCGTTTCTGCTGTCGGCGGCGCCGGGCGCCGGGAAGACGATCCCGAGCCTCGCCTTTGCGCGCACGCTGCTCGACGCGGGGATCGTGACGCGGGTCCACGTCGTGTGCCCGACGACGCCGCTGACGCGCCAGTGGGCCGAGGTCGCTGGGCGCTTCGGCATCCAGCTCGCGCCCGATTCCGAGGAGCTGCACCCGCCGCGCGACTTTCACGGCATCGCCGCGACGTACGCGCGGGTGGCCTCCTCGGCGGCCCGCTGGGCGCCGCAGTGCGGACCGCGCACGCTGATCGTCGCCGACGAGGCGCACCACCTCGGCGACGAGCTCGCGTGGGGTGAGGGCTTCGCCAGGGCATTCGCCGCCACGCCGCGCTGGCTGCTGCTGTCGGGCACGCCGTTTCGCTCCGACGGCACCGCGATCGCCGGCGTGCGCTACGACGCCGGCGGCATGTGCATCCCCGACGTCAGCTACACGTACGCCGACGCCGTGCGCGACGGGATCTGCCGGCCGGTCGTCTTCGTCCCCTACGACGGCGTGCTGTCCTGGCAGTCCGGCGATGAGGTCATCGAATCCTCCTTCGCCGACAGCGAAGTGACCGGCCGCGAGGCCAGCCGCCGCTACCGCACGGCGATCTCCACGGAGCTCTCCGACGGGCTGCCGCGCATCCTGCACGCGGCCGACGAGCGCCTCGGCGACATTCGCTCGACCGGCGGGCACCGCGACGCCGGTGGCCTCGTGGTCACCGCCGATGGCGGGCACGCGCGCCGCGTCGCCGCGGTCCTGAAGGAGATCACGGGCCGCTCGCCGGTCGTCGTCGTCCACACCGACGCGCGCGCGGCGGCGAAGCTGCGCGCCTTCGGCGAAGGACGCGAGCGCTGGATCGTCGCGGTGAACATGGTCTCCGAGGGCGTCGACATCCCGCGCCTGCGCGTGGGCGTGTACGCCACCGCGGCCAAGACGCCGCTCATGTTCCGTCAGATCGTCGGGCGCTTCGTGCGCACGCTGGCGGGCCGCCCCGCAGAGCACTCCTACCTCTTCCTGCCCGCCGACCGGCTGCTGCGCGCGCACGCCGCCGAGGTGGAGACCGAGCTGCGCCACGTGCTGCGCGCGCCCCCGGAGGATGACGGCCTCGGCCTGCTCGACGAGCCGCCGGCCCGGCGCGAGAGCGAGCCGACCGAGCCTGAGGCGTTCCTCGCGCTCAACGCCGACGTGGCGCCGCAGCTTGCGCTGTTCAGCGGCGGCCCGCCGCCGCCGCGCGTGACGCCGTCGCCCCCGAAACCGGCCGTCGACGCCGCTGCGTCTTCGCCGGCGGTCGCCGAGGAGCCGGTCTTCCAGCGCCGCCGGCGCCTGCGCGACAAGCGCACGGGGCTCGTGCGCGCGCTGGCGGGGATGGAGGGGCGCACGTACCGCGAGATCAACTCGTGGCTGAACCGCCAGACGAAGGTCGACAGCGTCGAGGCCGCCACCGTCGAGCAGCTCGAGCGCGCAATCGAGCTGCTGCAGGGCGAGCTCGACCGCATCGGGCGCCGCCGCGCCCGCCGGGCCTCCTAGACTCCCCACGACCGCCGCCCCCATGGTGTAGCGGTTAGCACGCCAGCCTTTCACGCTGGTAGCGGGGGTTCGATTCCCCCTGGGGGTACTGCGCGTGGGCCGCCCGGCGGCGGGAGCGACCGGACGAATAAGCTGGGCCCGGTGAGGGCCGTTAGCTCAATCGGTAGAGCAAGGGACTTCGGTACGGAGCGCCAGTCGGGAGACCGCTGGTTTGTCGGCAGCTGTTTGCTGGGACCCCCTGAGAGCCTGAGGTACCCAACGCGGTGACAATCCTCAGGATTGGGCAATCAGCAGGCAACCCCGCGAGGGAGAGCCCTCAGAGGCCATACGCTGCCCACCCTAACGTCGCGGGCGAGGGTGAAGAGATGGTCCAGACCGCAACGCCACGGCGGCCGGTGAGAGCCGGTGCGGCAGGTTAATCCCTAGGTTCTGGGTTCGAGTCCCAGGCGGCCCATGGCGCCCCGCGCGGCTCAGCTCGCGCGGCGCCGCCGGCTGACGCGGTCGAGCTCGGCGAGGAGGAGGTCGATCGAGCGCTCGAGCTGGGCGATCGTGGCGTCGTCGACCCGGGGCACGCCGGTCTCGCGGTTGAGCCAGGCGTTGATCTCGCGGTGCGCGCGGCCGTCGAGGCCGCGCAGCGTGGAGACCAGGCCGTGGCGCTTGTCGCGCAGGCGGGCGCGGATGGTGTGCCGTCCGGCCTTGGTCGGGATGACCGTCCAGACGTTGGCGCACTGGAGCTGGTCGTTGCAGTTGAAGCGGTGCTCGTCGTCGAGGACCCCGTCACCCGTGTCGTCGCCGCGCCACTCGATCCAGGTGATCGGATGGTCGGACGTGGCGATGACGGTTATCGTGATCTGCTCGCCGGGGTCGATCAGCTCGTCGCTGAGCTGGAGCTCGACCGCACCGGTCGGCGCGGGGGGAGGGCCCGGCCGGGACACCAGCACGAACCGCGTCACCGCGCCGGCGCGGTCCTGCACGTCGGAGGCGAGCACCTACAGGCGGTAGTGCTCTGCGGCGATCGGCGCCGCGATCGCCGCGTCGTACCTGCCGTCCGCGACCGACCGCGCGGCGTCGGCCGTGGACGGCGCGGGCACCACCTCAGCCTGCGGCAGCACGTCGCGCAGCCAGTGCCGGCACTGCGCCTCGGCGTGCGGGTGCGTCGCGACCAGGAGCACGTCCTCGCGGC
>JAHWJM010000138.1 GCA_019348435.1 Actinomycetota bacterium | reverse complement strand
GATCGACGCCGAGTCGGAGCCTCCGCCTGATCAAGTAGGCGAGCGCCTGGCGGCGCCGCGGCGACCGTAGTCGACGAAGCACTTGCCGGCGGTCGGCAGCGAACGTCGTGTCGATTTCCGCACGCGCCGTTCGACGCATCGATAGAAAGGCACTTCCAACCCAGGAGGCATCCGATGCGCGTCATGGTCATCGTCAAGGCGACGCCCGAGAGCGAAGCCGGCCAGCTGCCGAGCACCGAACTGCTCGCGGCGATGGGCAAGTACAACGAGGAGCTCGCGAAGGCCGGCATCATGCTGGCGGGCGAGGGGCTGCAGCCGAGCTCCAAGGGCGCGCGCGTGCGCTTCGAAGGCTCCGAGCGCAGCGTCGTCGACGGCCCGTTCGCCGAGACCAAGGAGCTGATCGCCGGCTTCTGGCTGTGGGAGGTCCGCTCGATGGAGGAGGCGATCGAGTGGGTCAAGCGCTGCCCGAACCCGATGGAGGGGGAGTCCGAGATCGAGGTCCGGCAGGTCTTCGAGGCCGACGACTTCGGCGAGAACCTGACGCCGGAACTGCGCGAGGCCGAGGATCGGCTGCGCGAGCAGCTCGAGGCGAAGGGGTAGCCGCAGGCGGATGAGCACCGGGCCGGCGCACGCCGCGATCCAAGCCGTCTGGCGGATCGAGTCGCCGCGGCTGATCGCGGGCCTGACTCGGCTCGTGCGCGACGTCGGCGTCGCCGAGGACCTCGCGCAGGACGCGCTCGTGGCGGCACTGGAGCAGTGGCCCGAGTCGGGCGTGCCGGACAACCCGGGCGCCTGGCTCATGGCCACGGCCAAGCACCGCGGGATCGACCTGCTGCGCCGCAACGCGCGCCTGGAGCGCAAGCAGGCGGAGCTTGCCCGCGAGCTGCAGGAGAGCGAGGAGCCCGACCTCGATGCCGGGCTCGGTGAGGGCGTCGAGGACGACCTGCTGCGCCTGGTCTTCATGACCTGCCACCCCGTTCTGTCGCGCGAGGCGCGCGTGGCCCTGACCCTGCGCCTGCTCGGCGGCCTCACCACCTCGGAGATCGCGCGCGCGTTCCTCGTGCCGGAGGCGACGATCGCGCAGCGGATCGTGCGCGCGAAGCGCACGCTCTCGGAAACGCACGTCCCGTTCGAGGCGCCGACCCCGCACGAGCGCGGCGCCCGCCTGGAGTCGGTGCTCGAGGTCGTCTACCTCGTGTTCAACGAGGGCTACTCGGCAACCGCGGGCGACCACTGGGTCAGGCCGTCGCTGTGCCAGGAGGCGCTGCGCCTCGGCCGCATCCTGGCCGAGCTCGTGCCCGGCGAGCCCGAGGTCCAGGGGCTCGTCTCGCTGATGGAGCTGCAGGCGTCTCGCCTGCGCGCGCGCGTGGGCGCAGCGGGCGCTCCCGTGCTGCTGCTCGACCAGGATCGCGCCCGCTGGGACCACGTGCTGATCGCGCGCGGGCTCGCTGCGCTCGAGCGCGCGCGGGCACTCGGGGGACCGCTCGGGCCGTACGCCCTGCAGGCGGCGATCGCCGCCTGCCACGCCCGCGCGCGCACCGCCGAGGAGACCGATTGGGTGCGCATCGCGGCGCTCTACGACGCGCTCGGCCAGGTCGCGCCCTCGCCGGTCGTGGAACTCAACCGAGCGGTCGCGGTGTCGATGGCGTTCGGCCCGGCCGCCGGCCTGGAGATCGTCGACGCACTGGCCGGCGCGCCGGCGCTCGCGAACTACCACCTGCTGCCGAGCGTGCGCGGCGAGCTGCTCGCGCGACTCGGCCGCGACGCGGAGGCGCGCGTGGAGTTCGAGCGCGCCGCCTCGCTGACGCGCAACGAGCGCGAGCGCGCGCTGCTGCTCGCGCGGCGGGAGTCGAGGGCGCGCTAGCCGGCCCCCGCCGCGCTTCTCGATCGAGTCGCCCGTCCACCCCGGCGCGCACGTCGTCAGCGATCGACAGGACCGCTCCGGAGCTCGAACAACCTCATGCCGTTGACCGTCACCCACGCGCGGGGCGGCCCGACGATCTCCTCATGCTCGTCTACGACAGCGCCGCCTGCGCCGCCTGGGCATGAAACGGCTCGAGTTCCGCACGCTGGCTGCGCGCGCGCTCGATGAGATAACCGAAGTTGATGTCGGGCAGCCGCTCACCGAGGCCCGCCCCGTCGCGCAGGTTCTGCCACAACACGACCTTGCCGTCGATGCCCATCAGGAGGAAGTCGAGCTCCTCGAAACGGCTCAGCGGCGACCGGCTGATGATGTGGCCGTTGAGCTTCAGGCGCCCGAGGCGCTCGGCCACCACCGCGAGCATGCTCTTCGGACTGCGGGTGCTGAACCCGAGCCGACGCATCATCTGCTCGAACAGCGCGACGTCGTCGGAGATCGCCGCGGCCACGCGCTGCAGCGCCGCTCCCTCGGGTGTGCCGTTGCTGGAGTTGCTTGCGCGGCGGGCGATCTCGCGCCAGAGAACTCCCAGCGCGAGCTGGTCGGTCATGTAGATGCGCAGGAGCCGGTCGCCGTGGGTCGCCATCGCCGGCTCCGGTTCAGACCAGCTCGCCGAGCAGGCCGATGACGACCATGAACCAGACGACGCCGACCACGACAAAGACCCCGATCGGCACGAGGCGGCGCTGAGCACCCTCCGTATCGCCGGCCGGCCGCTCGGACTCGGCGGAGCTGCCGGGGCCGCGCTCCATCCACTTCTGCACCGCGATCCAACCCAGCGCGAGCGGTACGACCATCGCCGGCAGCACCCACATCTCGCCGCCCACGATCAGCGCCACCGCAACCGTCAGGACGGTCACGGCGATGACGACCCACCACGGCAGAACCGCGATGCCCGACTTCGCGCCGGCGACCTGCGTCGGTGCGCTCGTGGGGGTCATCGCGCTGCGCTGCTCCACGGTCGCCTCGCCGGGGTCCTCCTCGGGCGCCACCGTGCGCTCGTTGTGGCCGCTCGAGACGACCTCCGGAACCCCGCGCGCCTCCTGCGCGCCCGCGAACTCCTCGACAAGGTCGCTCAGCACCGCATCCGGATTGCCCACACCCTCCTCTTCGAGGCGTGCCGCGACCGCCGGATCCATGTGCTCGGTCTGCGTGCTCAGCGCGATCGCGCCTGCGGCGACGAGCAGCGTCCCGACCGCGTGGACGGCGGCCGCCACCACGACCGCCCAGTACTGGTCGGTCACGAGCGCGACGACCGCGCCGACGACGAGGGCGACGAAGAAGGTCACGATGATGAGCGGGAGGTTCGACGACAGCGCCGCGGTGAACGGAGAGCGGCCGCCGTGCGGCTGCTTCTCGCGGCGCGGGCGGTCCTTCGGGACGACCGCCTCGTCGCTGCCGACGGCAGCCTGCAGCTCACGGGTGAGCAGCTCGTTGGCGCGCGGGGACAGGCTCTCGTCGTCGGAGCGAACCGCCCGGCGCTCGGTCTTCTGCTGGGTGTCTCGCTGGCTCATGGGGTGCGTGAAATACCCTCGCCCCGGCTCTGAAAACCCCGTCCGGAACGCTCTGCGGGCACTGCGTTCGGGGGTGGTCGAGATCACGTCGCGCATACAGACGTTTTCTCGACGACCCCCTCCACACGCACCCGGCCGGCGCAGGGCGGCGCAAACCGAGCGGTGCGTGCGCGGCGCAGATCCCGGGTAATAAGACCGAGCGGTCGCGTTCTTGTTCTGGGAACCGCGGCAGCCCCATGATCGGCGGCAGTTCGCACTTCCTGGCCTCAGGAGTGCCGGATACCTCCTCACGCGAGCTTACGGAGGTACCGAACATGACCGCGATCACCCCGCCGACGGTGGAGGACCGGAGCGCCAGCCGCGCCGATGGCGCGTACCGCGAGCGCCGCGACCGCGGCGACCGCCAACTGCTGGCGCGCTATCACCGCACCGGAGACCGGCGCGACCGGGACGCGATCGTCGAGCGCTTCATGCCGCTCGCACGACGCCTGGCCGGCCGCTACAACCGCAGGCCGGACTCGCTCGACGACCTCACGCAGGTCGCCGCCTTGGCGCTGGTCAAGGCGGTCGATCGCTTCGATCCCACCCGCGGGATCGCGTTCTCCTCGTACGCGGTCCCCACGATCGTCGGCGAGATCAAGCGCCATTTTCGCGATCACGCGTGGGCGGTGCGCCCGCCGCGAGCGCTCGCCGAGCGCGCGCTGCGCGTCGAGGGGATGGTGCGCCAGTTCACCGGCGAGAACCACCGCGCGCCGACGGTGGCGGAGCTGTGCGAGCGCACCGAGCTGACCGAGGAGGAGGTCCTCGACGCGCTGCACGCCGCGCGCGCGGCGAGCGCCAGCTCACTCGACGCCCCCGTCTCCAAGCAGGACGACGGCGCCACCTCGCTCGGCGAACGGCTCGGCAGCGACGACGACGGCTACGACATCGCCGAGCAGCGCGTCCTGCTGGAGGGTCTGCTGCGCGGCGTCAGCCCGCGCGACCGCGAGATCCTGCACATGCGCTACTTCGAGGACATGACGCAGGCGGAGATCGGCGAGGTCTTCGGCGTCAGTCAGATGCAGGTCTCGCGCCTGGTGCGCAACTCGATCGAGCGCATGCAGATCGTCGCCGAGGCGCAGGCCGATCGCGAGCTGGTGGCGATGTCGGCGTCAGGCTGAATCCGGTGTTCGCGCGTGGCTGACGATGGGCACGCGTAAGGCTATGTCCACAGCTACGCAACGCCCCCTCGCGCTCGTCACCGGCGCCTCCAGCGGTATCGGCTACGAGCTGGCCCGCCAGTTCGCCGACAACGGCTTCGACCTCGTCGTCACGGCCGAGGACGCCGAGCTGGTCTCCGCCGCCGAGCGCTTTCGCGAAGACGGCGCGCAGGTGACCGCCGTCCGCGTGGACCTCGCCACCGCAGGCGGCGTCGACGAGCTCTACGGCACGGTGCGAGCCGCTGGCCGACCGCTTGCTGCGGCGGCGCTCAACGCCGGCGTCGGCGCCGGCGGCGCCTTCGCCACCGACACCGAGCTCGCCGACGAGCTGCGCGTTATCGACCTCAACGTGCGCAGCACCGTCCATCTCGCGAAGTACGTCGTGCGCGACATGGTCGCCCGCGGCGAAGGGCGGATCCTGTTCTCGTCATCGATCGCCGCGACGATGCCCGGCGCCTTCCAAGCCGTCTACAACGCGTCGAAGTCGTTCGTGCAGTCCTTCGCGGTCGCGCTGCGCGAGGAGCTCAAGGACAGCGGCGTGACGATCACGTCGCTCATGCCGGGGCCGACCGACACCGAGTTCTTCGAGCGCGCCGACATGCTCGACACCCGCGTCGGCAGCGGCCCGAAGGACGACCCGTCCGACGTCGCGCGGATGGGCTTCCAGGCCCTCATGAGCGGTGACGAGCGCGTGATCGCGGCCTCGATGAAGACGAAGCTGCAAGGCCGCGCGAGCGGCGCGCTGCCCGACGGCGCGAAGGCGAAGATGCACCGCAAGATGGCCGAGCCGGGCAAGGGGAAGCGCTGAGGCCCCGGCGGTCTGCCCTCTGTGCTGGGATCGTCGGTGACGCGTCGCGCTGACACCGCCGCGGCCACCGCCACCTGGGACCGGCACGCCGCTCGCTACCGGGGGCAGGAGCATCTCGAGATCACGGCGGTCGATGCTGCGCTGCGTGTCGCCGATCCGCGGCCGGACGAGCGGCTCGTCGACCTCGGAACGGGCAGCGGGCTCGTCCTGCGGCGACTCGCCACCCGGCTGCCGGATGGCCCGCGCGAGGCCGTCGGCGTCGACCGCTCGGCGGGGATGCTCGCGCGTGTCGGTGCGCTGCCGAGCGGCTGGTCGACGCTGACGGCCGACGCCCGCGCGGTGCCCCTGCCTGACGGCTGGGCCGACGTCGTGACGTGCTCGTACGTGCTGCACCTCCTCGACGCGCAGGCGCGCGCGGCGGTGCTGGCCGAGGCGCGGCGCCTGCTCGCGCCGCGCGCCGCCTCGCGCCTGGTCGTCGTGACGGTCTGGTCCGGGCGCGCGCTCGTGCGCGTCACGCTGGCGCTTCTGGCGCGCGCGTTGCCGCTGGGCTGCGGATGCCTGCGCCCGCTCGATCCGGCCGCCGATGTGGGCCGCGCCGGGTTTCTCCTGACGCAGCGGGCACACCTTCCGCGCAACGGCTATCCGTCGCTCGTGCTCGCCGCGCGGCGCGACGTCGGCGACTTGATAGCGTGAATGCCAACCGCTTTTAGCCTAATTCACGCATTGGAGGATGCAGATGGCTCTGACGATCGGCGATACGGCACCAGATTTCGAGGCTGAGACCACCGAGGGAAAGATCTCGTTTCACGAGTGGCTCGGCGACTCCTGGGGCGTCCTGTTCTCCCACCCGCGCGACTTCACGCCGGTGTGCTCGACCGAGCTGGGATACATGGCCGCGATCAAGGACGAGTTCGACAAGCGCAACACGAAGATCATCGGCCTCTCGGTCGACCCCGTCGGCAACCACGAGAAGTGGGCCGAGGACATCGAGGCCATTGCCGGTACGGCCCCGAACTACCCGGTCATCGGCGACGACGACTTCCACGTCTCCAAGCTCTACGGGATGCTGCCCGAAGACGTAAGCGGCGACGCCGCCTCGCGCACGCCCGCCGACAACCAGACGGTGCGCAACGTCTTCGTCATCGGGCCCGACAAGAAGATCAAGCTCGTCCTCGTCTATCCGATGACGACCGGGCGCAACTTCGACGAGGTCCTGCGCGTCATCGACTCGCTGCAGCTGACGGCCGACCACAAGGTCGCCACGCCCGCACAGTGGACCCAGGGCGACGACGTGATCATCGCCGGATCGGTCTCCGACGACCAGGCCAAGGAGCTCTTCCCCGAAGGCTGGGACGCGCCGCGGCCCTACGTGCGAATCGTCCCGCAGCCCAGCTGAGCGCCCCCGCGGGCCGGTGCCGGCCCGCAACAGACCGGTTGTGACGACGGCCCCGCCGAGCCCGGCGGGGCCAGCGT
>JAHWJM010000137.1 GCA_019348435.1 Actinomycetota bacterium | reverse complement strand
ATGCGGTCGCGGTGAGGCGCCCACGCAGCTCGCTGGCGAGGAACAGCAGCGTCTTGTTCAACGCGTTGGCGATGCTGAAGATCACGGCGGCAGCCAGACCGACCGGGCCGCCGATGCCGATTGCGACCAGAACGTAGCCGGCATGGCCGATCGAGGAGTAGGCGAGCACCTCGCGCGTGTCGCGCCGGGCGATCGCCTGCAGCGCGCCATAGGCGATGCTCACGGTCCCGATCGCGATCAGCGCGACGGCGCTGAGAGCCAGCTCCCGGGGAAGAATGGCCGCACCGAAGCGCAGCAGCCCGTAGGCACCGATGTTGGCCAGCGCCCCGGCGAACATCGCCGCGACGTGCGGCGGCACCGCGAGGTAGACGGACGGCAGCCAGAAGTGAAACGGAAACAGCCCGAGCTTGATTCCGAAGGCGACGAAGAACGTGATCGCGATCAGGATCGCCGTGGTGGGGTCGATCGGGGCCGCACGCTCGGCCACCGCCTGCATTTCCAGCGTTCCCGTCGCTCGGTACAGCGCGCCGATGGCGATGAGAAAGAGAAACGAGCCGATGAGGTTGACGACGGCGAAGATGAACGCCGCGCCGACGCGGCGTGCGCCGCCGGCGGCGCTCGTCAGGGCGTACGCGGCGATCATCGCCAGCTCGAAGAACACGTAGAAGCTGAACACGTCGCCGGTGAGGAACAATCCCGTCAGCCCGAGCGCCATGAACAACGTCAGCGACGGGGTCGCCTTCGACTGCACGCCGGTGATGAGGGCCTGCAGCAGCGACGCCAGCAGCACCGCGCAGCTGACGACGGCGAACACGGCGCCCAGCGCGTCGACGCGCAGCCGGATGCCGACGTCGGCCGGCCAGCCGCCGGCGACGAGCTCCTGCGGACCGTCCGCCACCACCTTGACGAAGAGGACCAGGAGGACGGCGACACATGCCGCCAGCGCGGCGACCGCCACCATCCCCGGACGGCGGCGGCGCCCGTCCAGCAGCGCGAGCGCGATCGCCGCCGGCCAGAGGATCAGGAGTGGCAGCGCGATCAGCGTCACCGCGTCGCCTCGTCGTAGGCGATGGCCTCCTCGTGGGCCTCGCGGAGCTCGTGCTCCTCGTCGTGCGGCGCTTCGCGTCCCTCTCTGAGCACGGCGTCTGCGGCCTGCTGGCGGGAGATCTCGTCGAGGTCGACGCTGTGGCGCGCGCGGTACACGCCGACCGACAGCCCGAGCAGCAGGGCGGTCACCGCAAAGCCGATCACCAGCGCGGTCAGCGTCATCGCCTGCACGAGCGGATCGGCGACGGCGGCCCCCGGCTGCGTGGGCTGGACCGGCGCTTGACCGCGCGTCAATCCGGACGCCATCAGCGTCAGGTTGGCGGCGTTGGAGACCAGCACAAGGCCCGCGACCACCCGAAACAGGTCGGGCTTGAGCAGCAGGTACACGCCGCTTCCGAACAGCGCGCCGACCACCACGGCGAAGGCGAGGTTCACGCTTCGTCCTCCGCGGTCGCCGCCAGCGCGTCGATGATCGCGACCGCCGATCCGAGCACGAGCAGGAAGACCCCGACGTCGAACGCCACCGCGGTGATGAGCTCGAGCGAACCGACGTGGACCGGCGACTGCGCCGCCGGCGGCCAGTGCTCCAGCGGCGCAGCACCGACCGCGAGCGGCACCGCGAAGACCGTCACCGCGAGACCCAGGCCGCACAGCGCGACCAGCGGTGCACGCCGGATCGGCAGAACGGCCGCGACCTGGGCGCGGCCGAAGGCCAGAAATTGCAGCAGGATCCCGAGCGCTGCCACGATCGCCGCCGCGAAGCCGTCGCCCACGTCGCTGTAGCCCTTGACGAGGATTCCCGCCGCGACGACGAGCGCCGGTGCCAGCAGGCTGCGCGCCACCAGCTGCGTCAGCACGCTGGTCATACCCGCCGCCTCGAGGCCAGCAGCGCGGTGACGCCGATCATCGCGACACCCACGACCGTGATCTCGACGAGCGTGTCGAGGCCGCGGAAGTCGGCGAGGATGACGGTCACGACGTCCTTGCCGTGGGCGTCCTCTGCAAGCGTCAGGTGGCGCTCGGCCATCCCTGCGCTGGGCACCGGGCGCGAGAAGGCCGCCCACACGACGAGCGTCGTGACGACGCCCGAGACGATCGCGATGCCGGCGTCGCGGACCTGGCGCGAGCGATGCGGTCGCAGCCGTGCCTCGCGTCGCAGGACGTCGGCGGGCAGCAGCGCGAAGACGCCGACGAACAGCAGCGCGAAGATCGTCTCGATCAGCACCGCGACGAGCGCGACGTCCGGAGCACCGAGCAGCGAATAGGCTGTGGCCAGCGCGAACCCGACAGCCGACAGCATCAGCGCCAGCGCCAGATGGTTGCGAGGAGCGGTCACCGCGACGGCCGCCAGCGCGCAGACCGCGAGCGCCGCGACGAGCGGCGTGTCGGCGGCGACGATCTGTCCCACCCGATAGGCGCCCTCGGTCGGCGTCAGCACCACCCCGACCGCCACGAGTGCCGCACCGGGAACGATCACCGCCGCCACCCGCGTGCGCAGATCTCGCACCTCGATGTCGTGCAACTGGTTCGACAGGCGGTTCAGGCCGCGTAGGCTCGCGCTGTAGGCGCGTTCGGGGCCGAAGTGGGTGCCGACCCACTCGACGATCGCCAACGGCTTGGACAGCACGCCGCGGACGACGAGCACGAACGCCCCGAGCGCGTACGCCGCGAGCGCCATGAGGTTCTCCGAGCGCGCGTCGAGGTGGTAGGCGGCCTCGAGCTTCACCGCAGCGCCGCTGGTCACGGCCGCCGCATCCTGCGCCAGGGCTGCGAACGGCGCGACGACGATGCCGCCGCCGACGGCCGCCAGCGCGAGCAGCGCCACGGGCCATACCAGCCGGCGCTCGATCGGCTGCGGAGCGTCCCGCGGCGAGCCGAGGAAGATCCCAGACCAGAAGCGCGCCATGTACGCGAAGGTCAGCGCCGCGCCGGCGACGGCGAGGGCCGCGGTGAGCGATCCGTGCTCGAGTGCCGCCTTGAAGAACAGCTCGTCCTTGAAGAAGCCGATCGTCAGCGGCAGGGCGGCGATCGCGGCCACCGCCGCGCCGCTGGCCGCCGCCAGCAGCGGCATGCGGCGCCCCAGGCCGCCCAGCCCGGACAGCGCCGTGGCTCCTGTCGCCTCGGTCACCGCGCCGGCGGTCATGAACAGCGCGCTCTTGGCCAGCGCGTGGGCGAGCACGTAGAAGCAGGCCGCGGCCGCCCCCGCCGTGCCGCCCACTCCGAGCATCGTCACGACGTAGCCGTACTGCGAGATCGTCGAGTACGCCAGCAGGCGCTTGAGCCCGTCGGCGGCCAGCGCGAGCACGCCACCAACCGCCATCGAGGCGAATCCCACCACGACGAGCGCGTCGAGCAGAGCGCCGTCGAGCGCGATGAGCGGGTGGATGCGGCTGAGCAGGAACACGCCTGCGGCGACCATCGCCGCGGAGTGCAGGTACGCCGAGACCGGTGTCGGCGCCGCCATCGCCCGCGGCAGCCAGAAGTGAAACGGCACCTGCGCGCTCTTGGCGAGTGCTGCCACGACGATCAGCGCCACGGCGACTGTGACCGTCGTGCTCTGGCGCGCGACGGCGAAGAGCTCTGGCAGCTGCGTCGTGGCGTACTCGACGCGCAGCATGAGGATGCCGACCAGCATCAGCACGGCGGAGACGGCGGTGACCATCAGCGCCATGAGCGCCGACAACCGCGCTTCGCGATCGTGACGGTCAAAGCCGATCAGCAGCCATGACGCCACGGCGGTGAGATCCCAGAACACGAACAGCAAGATCAGGTCCTGCGCCGTCGTGAGGCCCAGCATCGAGATCAGAAACAGCACCATCGCCGCGTGCAGGCGAGCCTCCTCGCGACGCGGGCGCCCCTGATGTGCGAGGTGCCGCGGCACGTAGGCCGACGCGTAGACGAAGACGAGGACGCCGATCCCGGCGGCCAGGATCCCGTAGAGCGCGGCGAGGCCGTCGAGCTCGAACGCCAGGCGCAGGTCCCACGTGGGTGCCCACGCCAGATCGATGCCTCCACCCCCCGTGAGCCATCCAGCGACGAACGCCGCCAGCGCCACGCCCGCGCCGGCGACCGCCCAGGCCGCCGACGCGCTGGGACCTCGTCCCTCAGGTCGACCCGCGCCGCGCACGGCACCTACCTTCCCCGGACGGCGAGGATCTACCGTCGGCGAGCCGGATCGGCTCCGACCGCGTGCAGATCACGCGGGCGGCCGAGGCCCCGGCTCACGGTTCGATCAGGCCGCGCCGGATCGCATACCGCGTCAGCTCGACGCGGTCGCGCATCCCGAGCTTCTCGAGGATGTTCGCCCGGTGACGCTCGACGGTCTTGCGGCTGATCACGAGCTGCTCGGCGATCTGCTCGTTCGTGTACGCCTCGGCGATGAGCTTGACGACCTCGAGCTCGCGCGGCGTCAGCAGATCCTCGTGGGGATCCTCGCCGTGGCGCACCCGATCGAGGTAGTCGCGGATGAGTGCCGTGACCGCCCCGCCGAAGATCACCGGTTCGCCGCGCATCGCCGCGCGGCACGACTCGACGAGCTCGCGGTCGGCCGCTGATTTGAGGACGTATCCCGACGCGCCGGCCTTGAGCGCCTCGAAGAAGTACTGCTCGTTGTCGTGCATCGACAACATCAGGACGCGGGTCTGCGGGCGGCGCTGCGTGATCTCCCGCGCCGCGGCCAGCCCCGTCATCCGCGGCATCGAGATGTCGAGGATCGCGAGGTCGGCGGCCGTATCGAGGACGCAGCGCACGGCCTCGGCGCCGTCCTGCGCCTGTGCGACGACCTCGAAGTCCGGCTGCGGATCAAACAGCGACTGCAGGCCACGGCGGACGATGGCGTGATCGTCGGCGATGACCAGCCTCGTCGTCAGCGGCGTGGTCATGGTTCCTGCACCGGGATCGACAGCACGACCTGCGTTCCCTGTCCCGGCGTCGACTCGACCTCGACGGTGCCGCGGACGAGCATGGCGCGTTCGCGGAGCCCGCCGATGCCGCGGTCGTCCGGCGGCGCCCCGTGGAAGCCGCGGCCGTCGTCACGCACGACCACTCGCACATGCCCGTCGACCTGCTCGACGCGCAGCTCGGCGCGGCGTGCGTGCGCGTGGCGCGCGATGTTCGTCAGCGCCTCCTGCGCGACGCGGTACAGGACGAGATCCTGCTCGGCCGACAGGCGCGGAAGGTTGGCCGCAAGCCGCCGCTCGACGCGGATCCCCGATCGCCGCTCGAAGTTCGTCGCCAGCGACGCCAGCGCGCTCGCGAGGCCGAGGTCGTCCAGCGCCTCAGGACGAAGGTCGGCGACGATGCGCCGGACCTCGGTGATCGCGTCGCGCGCTGCTTCGCGCCCTTCCTCGAGCGCCTCGGCGGCGCGCTGCGCGGGCGCTCGGTCCGCCTCGTCCAGGAGCAGCAGCACGCCCGTCAGCACCTGCCCGAGCTCGTCGTGCAGCTCCCGCGCCAGACGCCGGCGCTCCTCCTCCTGCGCCGCCAGGGCGCGGCGCGCGCTTTCGCGCCGCTCGGTCTCGAGGCGATCGAGCATGGCGTTGAAGGCATCCGCCAGCGCAGCCACATCCGCATCCGCCGCCTCGAGCTCGATGCGGCGGCCCGGCCGCAGCGGATCGACGGCCTGCATGAGCCGCCGCAGCTCGTCCAGCGGAGCGAGCGCGCGCTCCAGCAACAGCAGGTTGACGAACAGCGTCACGGCGATCGCGCTGACGAGAACGACGGCCTCCGACAGCAGGACGGGGGAGCTGATCGTCGCCGGGCTGAAGACGAGGAACGCCGAGACGCCGACGAGCACGGCGGCGTTCGTCAAGAACACGCGCCAGCCGAGAGACAGCCGAGGCGCCAGCACGCCCACATCATCGCGCACGAGGCCGCGCAGACGGGGAATCGGGGCGCCAGCGTTCAAAGATGGGGTCAAGACCCCAAGCTGGCAACGATCGCCGCGGGGGATACCCGAAGGCACATCCCCGAACTACGTCTTCGAAAGGAGTGCCATGGGAATCGGCATCTCGATCCTGCTCATCGCCATCGGCGCGATCCTGCTGCTCGCGGTCACGACGACCGTCGCAGGCGTGAGCATCAACACCATCGGAATCATCCTCATCGTCGTCGGCGCCATCGGCCTGCTGGCAGGCATTCTCGCCTCGAGCCGGCGGACATCAGATCCCGCTGTCCGCTGAACACGACCCAAGGAGGCACCATGCCCGAGAACGCTGAAGAGATGAAGGGCCGCACGAAGGAAGCGGCCGGCGACGTCACAGGCGACGAGTCCCTGCAGCGCGAGGGCAAGGTCGAACAGGCGTCCAGCACCCTCAAGGAGAAGGTCGACAAGGGCGCCGAGAAGGAGGACCTCGTCCGCCTCCGCCGCGAGATCTGCGACCGCTACATCGAGCGGCCCGACTACCGGATCGTCGCCATCCCCGAGGCAAAGCGCGACCGCGCTCCGGGCGACTACCTCGCAGAGGTCGAAGCGTGGCGGGCCCGGCGCGCCGAGCTCTGGGAGACCGCAATCGGCGACGAGCTCGCCGACGGCGGCTGCGGCGGCTTCCTCGTCTGGGGCGACCCGTCGCTCTACGACGGCACGCTCGACGTGCTCGAGCGGATCCGGGCCGGCGGGCGGGTCGAGCTCGACTACGAGGTCGTGCCCGGGATCTCGAGCGTGCAGGCGCTTGCGGCGAAGCACCGGATCGCGCTCAACCGGACCGCCGGCGCGGTCGAGATCACGACCGGGAGACGACTCGCCGAGGGCCGGCACGGGGATGCGGACGACGTCGTCGTAATGCTCGACGGCGGCTGTGCGTTCAAGCGTGTCGAGGCGGACGAGGTAGAGATCTACTGGGGCGCCAACCTTGGCACCGACGACGAGCGTCTGCTCGCCGGCGAGCTGA
>JAHWJM010000136.1 GCA_019348435.1 Actinomycetota bacterium | reverse complement strand
GAGCGCGAGCCGGTCGAGGCGCTCGGGCGCGTGGATGCCGAGCCACATCCCGACCATGGCGCCGATCGACAGGCCGCAGAAGTGGGCGCGCTGCAGGCCCAGCTCATCCATGAGCGCGAGCACGTCGCCGGCGAGATCGCCGATCTCGTACGGCCCGGGCGGCACCGGCGATCGGCCGTGGCCGCGGTGGTCGAAGCGCACGACGCGCAGGCGCTCGGCGAGCGCCGGGACCTGCGCGTCCCACACCTCGAGGTTCGTGCCGAGGGAGCTGGCGAGGAGCACCACCGGCGCCTCCGCCGGCCCCTCGATCTCGTGATGGAGCTCGACGTTCATCAGGCGCCGGGTTCGATCGCCTATCCCGCCGGGGCCGGCTCGGGCTGCGCCGCAGGCGGCGGATCCGGGGGCGCCTCCGGCGGCGGCTCATGCAACTCGCGGCGCCACGCCCACCACTCGCCGATCACGATCTGGATGGCGGCCGCGGCCGGGATCGCCAGCAGCGCCCCGACGATGCCGAGCAGCGTGCCGCCGAACAGGACGGCGACGATGATCACGAACGGCTCGATCTGCACCGCGCGCTTCTGCAGCTGCGGCTGCAGCACGTAGTTCTCGAACTGCGGATAGAGCAGCGCCCAGATGACCCAGACGATGGTGTCCGTCGGGAAGTCGGCCACCAGGGTCACGAGCCCGATGGTGATCCCCCACAGCGCCGAGCCGATGACCGGGATCAAGGACGCAAAGGCGATCAGGAGAGCCAGCGGCTCGCGGAACGGCACGCCGAGGATCGTCATGACGGCGTAGCCGGCCGTGGCGGCGATCAGCGCGATCGTCAGCTGCGCGCGGACGTATCCCGAAACAGCCGTGGCGATCCGCTCCAGCGCCCGCTCGGTGCGGTCGCGGTGGTCCTCGGGCACCAGGCCCAGCGCCGCTCGCGTCCACCGCGGCCCGTTGGCGACCATGAACGCAGACAGGATGAGGATCGTGAAGATCGCGAACAGCGAGTTCACGACGCCGAGGCCGATCGAGGAGAGCACGCCGGCGGCGTCGCCGATGCGGCTCGGCGCCTGCTCGGCGAGCTCGCTCAATCGCGCTCCGATGTCGAACTCGTCGTCCACCTGCTGGAAGAGCTCGCTGCCGCGTAGCGCGTCGTGCGCGTCCGAGACGTAGCGCGGGACGTCTGTGGCGAACGCTGCGGCCTCCCGCACGAGCTTGGGGAGAATCAGCGCTCCGAGCAGCATCGGAAGCGTGATGACCGCGAGGTACACGACGGCGATCGCCGCCCCCCGCCGCATGCGCCGAGCCAGCAGGCCGACGGGCGCCGACAGCGCCAGGGCCACGAACGCGGCGATGACCAGCCATCCCAGCGGCCGCCGCAGCAGGTACGCGACGTACAGGACGGCGGCCACCGCGACGACCAGCAGCACGCTGCGCAGGACCGCGCGTGTCCTCAGGCCCTGGTTGTCAACCTCCGTCATCGCGCAGGCGCTACCCGCGGCGGTACCCGAACATCTGCACGTAGGTCGCACCGCCGCCGCCCTCCTCCCGCGGCGCGCCGAGCACGACGCCGATGCCGCTGTCGACCCACTCGGTGCGCAGGATGTTCTGCCGGTGCCCCGGGCTGTTCATCCAGCCCTGCACCAGGCGCAGCGGCGTGGCCCCTCTCTCGCTGGCCCAGCCGAGGTTCTCCCCGAGGCCGATCTGGCGCGCGCCGTCCAGGTAGTCGGTCTCGTCGACCCAGTCGCGCACCCCACGTCCGTCGGGACCGGTGTGCGCAAAGTAGCGCTTGTCGACCATGTCGGCCGCCTTGGCACGGGCCGCCTCGGCGAGGCGGCTGTCGGCGTCGAGCGCCGTGCGGTCGCGCTTGACGCGCTCAGCGTTGACCAGGCAGAGGGTGGCCTGCCTGATCGTGCTCAGGTTCTCGCGCGTCGGCCGCGTCTCGGCGTCGGCGCAGTCGCCCGCGTCGACCTCCGTCTGGGGCGCGTCGCCGTCCTCGACGGTCGTCCCGGCACCCGGTAGTTCAGTCGTGATCGTGCGCTCGCCGAGCGCGCCGTCGCACCCGCTCGCGAACAGCAGGGCGAGGCTGAGCAACAGGCACGGAGCTCTCATCGGAGGCGTCATCCCCGCTGGAGGCCTGAGCACACGCGGAGGACTCCCACCGCGAGACCCACAGCCGCGACACCAGCAGTCCCAGCGCCGCGAGCAGCAGCGCGTTGCGCGCCGCCACGATCAGCACGACGTCCGTTTGCGCGTTGATGAGGTCGAAGTAGCGGCTGGGAAACTCGACGTGCGTGAGCACGATCCCGGCGGTGACCAGCGTCGCCACGGCCCGCTGCCCCCACGCCCAGGCCAGCGCGGCGAACGGCGCGAGCCAGATGACGTACTGCGGCGAGAAGACCTTGCCGAGCGTGACGAACGCCAGCAGCGCGGCGAAGCCGCAGAGGACCATGTGCCGCGCCGTCCGCCGGCGCGCCGCCAGCAGCACGATCGCTGCCAGCGCGAGCACGAGCAGCACCGCGAAGACCGCCTCGACGGTGTCGGCGTGGCCGCCGTCCAGCCCGTTTGACTTGAAGCGGTCCGGGCGCAGGTTCGTGCCGGTGACGTCCGAGCCGCCGAGGGCGAACAGCACGGTCGCCGCCGTGGACTCGATCTGCACGGGGCGGTCGAGGTGAAACCGAAACGAGTCGACGTAGCCGGCGCCGGCGAACGGCAGTGAGATCGCGAGGACGATCGCGGTGAAGATCGCGCCGGCGCGGACGGCCTCGCGCCATTGCCCCCGTCCCGCGAGCCACGCCAGCGCGACGACAGCGAGCAGGCCCGGGAAGAGCTTCGTCATCGTGCCGACGCCGAGCAGCAGGAAGGCGAGGTCGTGGCGCTCGCGTGCCAGCATGAGCAGCCCGCCGAGCGCGATCGCGATCGGCAGCGGGTCGAAGTGCGTGCGCAGCGACGCCCCGATCAGCACCGGCGAGAGGACGAGCAGCCAGGCCACGGTCACGCCCGCGCGGCCGCCGCCGGCCAGGCGCGCGGCGACCTGCTGACCGGCGACGAGGCACAACGCCATGAGCACCGCGAACGTCCACTCGATCGACGCCGGATCGCGACCGAAGATCCCCGCCAGCCAGAGCGGCAGCGCCGCGAGCGGCGGGTACTCGAAGCCGAAGTCGAGGTACGGCAGCTGCCCGTCGTGCAGCAACCTGGCGTACTGCTCGTAGACATAGAGGTCGTTGACGGTGACGTCCGAGAACGGACCGGTCGTCGTCGCGACGGCGAAGATCGCGAGCAGCGCCGCTGCGGCGAGCGCGAGCAGCCGCCGCTCGCTCATCGCGCGGTGCGCCGGAGCCGCCGCAGCGGCGACAGGGCGACCGGCTCCCCCAGGCGCCCGAGCAGCGCGATCATCACGAGGCCGAAGAACCACGGGATGTAGAGGTAGAACCAGTGCGTCACCGCGAGTTGCAGCGCCAGCAGGATCGCCGCGCTGCAGGCGGTCAGACCGACGAGGTCGCGCCGACGCGGGACGAACGCGAGCGCCAGCGCGAGCACGAGCGCCGCTGCCTGCACGACGCGCTGCGCGACGTTGAGCCACTCGACGTCGGGGTCGTAGAGGCCCCAGACCGAGAACGGCGATCCGCGCTGCGCCTGGAAGGCGATCGTCTGGTCCCAGAACGTGCGCCACTCGAGGTGCCCCAGCAGCGGCACGAACGCCAGCGACGCGGCGACGCCGAAACCGGCGATGTACGCCAGCAGCGTGCGCGGGCGCAGGCCGCCGTGCGTCGCGAACAGCGGCGCGAGCGCCAGCGGCGCGAACTTCGTCAGCGCCGCGAGTGCCATGAACGCGCCGCGCGCGGGCGGGCTGCCGGCCGCCCAGACCGCGGCGAGCACGAGCACCGCCACGAGCGTGTCGTTGGAGTTCGACATGAGCGCGTAGAGCGTGAACGGATACGTGACCCAGGCGTAGGCGAGCAGCACCCCGAGGTCGGGCCCGCGCACCCGGCGGCCGATCAGGAACACCAGCAGGCAGGCGAGCAGGTCGAACGCGATCGCCGCGCCGTGGGCGGCCGGCAGGTCGTCCCAGCTCCCGCTCCACGACATCGCCTGCTCGAAGGGCACGTAGGCGAGGTAGACGACGGGGCCGTACGTGTCGCCGCTGGCGTTGTCGCTCGGAAACGCGCCATAGAGCGGCTCGCCGTCGGCGATGCGGTCGGCGCCGATCACGCCGGCGTAGCCGACGTCGATCACGTTGGAGTTCGTGATGTTCAGGGCGACGCGAAAGCCGATCAGGAAGATCACGGCGACGGCCAGCCAGGCGACCGGCACGAGCAGGCGCAACGGCTCGCGCGCCCGCTCGTCGCCCTCGTCGCTGCGCCGCAGCCCGACCCACAGCATCCGCCCGAGCAGGTACGCGAGCAGCGGATACAGCAGCGGGACGGCGATGTCGATCCGCGCGGCGTTGAAGAACGCCGTCGACGCCGAGAACGCGCTCAGCACGAGCAGGTCGAGATGCAGCATCCGCCACGGCCGGCGCAGGAACGGCGAGACGAACAAGATCGCCAGCGGGATCCATATCCACGGCGCGTTGACGATGCGCCCGAACGCGCCGGGATAGCCGCGCGCCATCGACCACGGCACCTGGTACTCCGTCCACGCCTCGAGCACCCGTCCGGTGCGGTCGTCGATCAGGACCTGCGCGATCTCCTTGCGCGGCTCGTCGGGCGGCGTCCGCGCGAAGTAGGACACCTGCCAGCGGTCGGTGCCCTTGAGGAAGACGTCGCGCGTCGAGCGCGGATACTCGCGGCGCTCGCGGCGCACCTTCTCGACCGCATCGGCGATCGCGCCGACACGCTCCGGCGTCAGCCGGCGCCCGCGGGGCGCGACGTCGGGCCGCTTGGGGCGGACGAGCGCGTTCGGGCTGATCGGCGTGCCGGGCAGCGCCGTCGGCACCCCGGTCGCGGTCGTGCCCGAGGTCGGCTGCTGCGCAACGGCGGGGCAGGCCAGGAGTGCGACCAGCAGGACGGTGCTCGCCGCGCCGCGCACCCGGCGGGTGCGCCCGCGGCGCCGGCTGCGCGCAGCCATCTACGCCTTGAAGCTCCAGAGCTTGTTGCCGATGAAGTTCAGCGGCGTGGCAACGCCGATCGCCAGGGCCTGGGCGGGCACCGCGGCGACGCCGAAGCCGTCGACGAGCGTGTAGAGCACGATGAGGTTCAAGCCGAAGGCCGCCAGCGACACGACGCAGAAGCGCGCAGCCTGAAAGCCCGTGTGCACCTCGCTGGCGCGGAACGTCCACAGCCGGTTCCAGACGAAGTTGTTGCTCAGCGCCACGGCGAACGCGACCGTCGCGGCGATCCCCTTGTCGGCCGACGCGGCATGCACGAGCGCGGCGAACACCGCGAGGTTGATGACGTAGCCGCTCGCGCCGACGGTGCCGAAGCGCACGAGCTGCGCCCAGTTGGCCGGCTTGCGCAGCGCGGCCCGCGCACGGGCCTGGCCGCGCAGGCGAGCCGGATCGATCGTGGTGTCGGCCACGGCCTCGTCCACGGGCATGCGAACAGGTTACGCGGCGCCGAAGTGCCCGACGACCATCGGCGCGATGTCGGCGATCGACCAGTTGCCGTCCTCGCGCCCGGCGGGCACGTCGACGCCGCAGAACAGCAGCGCCCCCAGCGAATCGAGACGGTGCAGCGAGCCGTGGCTGCCGCCGCGCACGTGCGCGCGGTTGCCCCAGTCGGGAAACTCGTAGGCCGGCTCGGCCGACAGCAGGACGTCGCCGGACGTCGGGCAGCTCATCGCGGCCCACACGCGCGCCAGCGCGTCGGGGTAGTGCTCGCAGTGCAGCACGCCGTCCTCGACGTGCGCGAGCAGCGTGTCGAGCTCGCCGTCGATCGACCAGCGCCGGCCGCGCAGGTCGGCGATCTCGTCGCCGGGAGCAAAGGACAGCTCGCCGCGCTCGCCGCCGATCCGCACGCGCTCTGCCTCCCACCACATGACGAGGTCGACGCCCTCGATCGCCCGCGCGGTCGAGACGACGCGCGGCACCGCGCTCTCACCCGACTCGGTCAGCACGTAGATCATCGCCGAGCGCTGCGCCGGGCACAGCGCGATCTCGGCGTGGCGCGCGCCCGCGCCCGACGGCGGCAGCACGCGCCGGTCGGCGAACGGCCCGTTGAGGTCGATCGTGCGCTCGACGTGGGAGTGCGAGTGGTCGGCCATGACGATCATCGCGTGCTCGTCGAGAAACGCATCCGCGCCGCCGCCGGCCTCCATGACGCGCCACAGCTCGGCGTCGGCCGCCGCGATCTTGGTGTCAAGGGCGACGAGCTCGACCAGCTTCTGAGCCGCCAGCCGCCGGCGCAGCCGTCCCACCTCGTCACGTGGCTTGATGGTGGCCAACAGGCGCTTGGCTGCCTTGGCGCTCAGTCGCTTGGGTGCCCCACCGGCCAGCAGGGCCACCAGATCCCGGTGCAGTCGGCACACGCACTGGGTGCGCAGGTCCACCAGCTCCTGGCGCCGCTGCGACAAGAGGCGGAGGGTGACGGCGCGGTCGTCGGCGTGGACCACCGGCAGATCAGGGGTGTGCAGGGCCACCAGGGCGATGGAGTGGGCGTCGACGTCGTCGTTCTTGCGCCCGTTGCCCTCGGCGAACACCCGCACCAGCGCAGCGCGTCGGGTCGACACGTCGACCACTTCCTCACCGGCCGCCACCAAGCGTTGCGCCAGGTGCTTGCCCACACCGTTGCAGCCCTCGATGGCCCAGCGCCGGGGTCGCCAGCGGCGGCTGAACGTCCGCAGCTCCCGGAAACCCTCGGTGGTGTTGGTGAAGCTCCGCCGGGCCAGCACCACGCCCCGCATGTTGAGCACGACCACGGCGTTGAGCCGCTTGTGGGGATCGACCCCCAGGATCACCTTCGGCATCTGTCCTCCGTTCTCGCTACGACCGACATGGGCGAGGAGGGCAGCG
>JAHWJM010000135.1 GCA_019348435.1 Actinomycetota bacterium | reverse complement strand
CGGAGTGAGCGCTCGCCGAAGCCGCTGCGATGGCGCTGACCGCGATGGTCAACGCGCACCAGGACGACCAGCGGCTGAGCACACCCGACATGCGGGCGGACGCTACACAACGCCTGCCGGCGTGGGCGTCGGTTGGACGGGCACTACTGGCCACCCACGTCGGGCTGGGGCTCGCGCTCGGCGCGCTCGCGCCGCTCGTCGATGAAGAACGCCCCCAGCGCTCCCGCCACCGTGGCGAAGACGCCGACGCCCCAGGCGAAGCCGGCCAGCATGGCGATGTGGGCGACCAGCGAGCTGGGGACGGGGCTTCCCTGGCCGGCGACGACCACGGCCACCGACCACAGCACCGCGTCGACGAAGGAGTCGAAGACGGGCTGCGCCGCGCCACGCTCGAACAGGTAGGCCAACTCGGCCAGCGCCACGATGACGACCGCGCTGAGGGCGGCGATGTAGGCCAGGCGTGAGCCCAGCAGCCGCCGCGCGGTGCCGGCCACGCGGTAGGAGGAGGTGACGACGCGCGCGGCCGGCAGCGCGCGACCCAGACGCAGGAGGCGCGCGAAGCGCAGGATGCGCAGGGCCGGGACGAGCACTCCGACCACCTGCAGGGGATGGCGGCGCAGGTAGCGCAGCCGGTTGGGCGCGACCACGAGGTGAGCGAGGAGCTCGAGGAGGAAGATGGCCCACGCGACCCAGCCGACGACCATCAGCACCTGCCGTGCGTCCGGTGTCAGCTCCACGGCGAGCTCGTAGCCGACCACCAGCGCCCACACCACGCCCAGCCAGGCCATGGCGGGGTCCAGGCGTTCCAGCGTGGCGGCCAGCCATGACTCGAACGCGCTCTCGTCGGTGTGCCGGCGTTCCACGGGCGGGGCCTACCCACCGCGCCCGCGCGGTGCTCTCGGCCCCGGCGTGGCCGTGTCCGCCACCTCCGAGCGCCCACGTGCCAAAATCGTCCTCTGACCGGCTTGCGTGCCAATGCGAGGAAGGAGACGGGATGAGGACCACAACGTTGATCGCGCTCGTGGCGGCCCTGATGCTCGGAGCCATCGGGCTCGCCGCCTGCGGCGACGACGACACCGCGTCCCCGCCGCCAGCGGCGACGGAGTCCGCACGGACAGACACGACCGGCGAAGAGGAGATGCCTCAAGACGATCTCGTGGTGGTCGCCGCCGACCCGGACGGCGAGCAGGCCTACCTACAGGACTCGCTGAGGGCGCAGGCCGGCAAAGTGAGGTTCGAGTTCACCAACGAGGCGGACATCCCGCACGACTTCAACATCGAGCAGGACGGCGAGCAGGTCGACGGAACCGAGGTCATCACGCAGTCCGAGGAGGACCTGACCGTCGATCTCGAGCCGGGCGAGTACACGTACTACTGCTCGGTGGCCAACCACCGCGAGGAGGGGATGGAGGGCGAGCTGACCGTCGAGTAGGCATGTCGTCGCGGCGGCCGGCGCCGCCGGCCGCCGAGCGCAGGTCAGCTCTGCGAGCAGCGCGTCGACGGCGCGTCGTACATCTCCGGGCCGATGTCGTCGAGCTCTGCGGGAGCGCTCGCCCTCCAGCTGGGGATGGTGCGTCGAATTGTGCACGCGGAGCGACACCTGTTCGACACACCGACGAGACGAATGCCGCGGCCGTCAGCAGCGCCCCGCGTTGTGGCGCGCCCGGTGCGATATCCGCACTCGGCGCGTCACGACCGCGAGGGACTGGCGCGCGCGCCGCACATCGCCGGGCCCTGGTCGCGCAGCACCATGCAGTCCGCCGCCGAGCAGCGCGCCGGGGCGATCGCCACCGGCCTGGGAACGTGGATCGTCATGGGGTCTCCTCCTCGCGTCGCAGGTCGTCGATGAGCGAGCAGACGACCGCGACGGCCGTGTCAGCGCTCCGAGCAGCGCGTCGCGAGCGCCTCGTAGATCGCGCGGCCCATGTCGTCGAGGTCGCCGCGAGCGCCGGCCCTCCAGCCCGACGCGAACCTCGACTGCGCCTCGGCGGTCGCCTCTGCCTCGACCACGATCCTATCGGCCGTGCAGAACCGATCCTCGTCCACCAGGCCGCGATCGATCAGCAGCTGCGCACCCCGCGCGCTCGGCTGCAGGTCGTCCTCGCCGATCTCGTCCAGATCTCTGCCGGCGCTCAGCCCCAGCTGCCGCATCGTCGTCAGCGCGCCGTTGAGGATCGCCGACGGCGTCTGCGCGGGGCTGCGGGCTTCCTCCTGGGTCACCGCTCCGGCCCCCGTCGGGTCCTCCTGGTCGCTCCCGCAGGCACCGAGCGCCATCAGCGCGAGCGACGTGAGCGCGATCCGGACGTAGCGCATGGCGAACGACGTACCCGCCTGCGCGGTTTCGGCGGCCTCCGAATGCGCCGGATGGCGTCGTGCGCAATCGCGGCGCGGGGTAGGCCTCGGGCATGACCGCTCACAGCTTCCAGACACAGCTGACGAAGTACCTGACGGACGTGCATTCGATCGAGGTGCAGGCGCTCGCGCAGCTGCGCCGGGCCCCGGGGCTCGCCGGAGACGGCGATCTAGCGGCGATGTACGCTGAACACGAGGACGAGACGCGCGAGCACGAGCGCCTCGTGCGCGAACAGCTCGAGCAGCGTGGCGCCGCACCGTCGACGATCAAGGACGTCGCCGGACGGGCAGGTGGCTGGGGCATGGTGCTGTTCGCCAAGCTCAATCCGGACACCCCCGGCAAGCTCACGGTGCACGCCTACTCCTACGAGCACCTGGAGCTTGCCGCATACGAGCTGCTGCGCCGGATCGCAGAGCGCGGTGGCGACGAGCCGGTTCGCGCGATGGCCGCGCGCATCGGCGACGAGGAGCGCACGATGGCCGGCCGCATCGAGGAGCGTTGGGAGCGGGCGCTGGATGCGTCGCTTCGCGAGAAGGGCAGCGAGGACCTCGGCGAAGAGGTCGCCAAGTACCTGCGCGACGCGCACGCCCTCGAGGCGCAGGCGTTGCAGCTGCTCGACGCCGGCCCGAAGCTCGCCGGATTCGACGCGCTGGCGAACGTGTTCGAGCAACACCTCGTGCAGACGCGCGAGCATCAGCGGCTCATCGATGAGCGCCTCGACGCCCTCGGCAGCGCGCCGGCGCGCCTGCGGGCGGCAGCGATGAGGGTCGGTGCGCTGAACCTTGGCGGGTTCTTCAAGGGCCAGCCCGACACGCCGGTCAAGCTCGCCGGCTTCGCCTACGCGTTCGAGGCCCTGGAGGTGGGGGCGTACGAGCTGCTCAGCCGCACCGCCCGCCGCGCCGGAGATGAGCAGACCACCCTCGTCGCGGAGCACATCCTCGCGGAGGAGCGTGCGGCGGCGGCGGACGTCGCGGCCACCTGGGATGCCGCAGTCGACGCGGCGCTCGAGCAGCAGCTCGCCTGAGCGCAGGAGCCCGGCCGGCGTGAGGCGTCGGTGGCAGGCACGCCCCAGTCGCTCTGCGAGAGGAGGCGGGCGTCGCGGTCCGTAAGGACGACGAGGTGCGCGGCATCAGCTGCGCCGGAACGTCACCTCGTCGTCGCCGCGCGTGCACGTCACGCGCGTGTACGGCAGGGCGGCGTCGACGCGCTCTCCGCTACAGCGGAAGCCGTTCTGCGAGAAGGGCAGCGCGCGCCCCTCGGCGTCGCGCGCGAGTTGGCGGGCGGTCGCGCAGCTCACGCCGCTGGCCCGGATCTGAAACGCACCAGCGTCCGTGTTCGGCTGGTAGCCGACGTCGCCGCAGGACTGCGCCGGTGGCTGCACCGTCCGCACCGTCTCGAACGAGGGACGCTCGATGCGCCGGATCGCGCAGGTACCGCCACAGTCGCGCGTGCTGAAGAACCGGCCGGTGGTGCCGATCACCGTCACGTTGCTGCGCCTGTCGCGCACCGCCGCGAACAGCTGCGCCGGCACGGCGGCTCGCGCGAGCTCCCCGTCGGCGAACGTGTAGCGGTACATGCGACTGGCCAGCGATCGGCTGGCGCCGCCTTCGGGGATCGACCGCTGGAAGCCGGCGAACACCCGCGCCACCGAGATCGACGCCGTCAGGTAGCGCGCGACGCTGCGGCGCCAGCCCTGGCCGTCGATCTTCGTCACCTCGCGGCCGCCGGCGGTGGCGGTGCCGAGCCGCAGCTCGGACACGCCGCCATGCGTGCGCTCGTACGTCCAGGACATGGCCAGCAGGGTGCCCTCGAGATCGAGGCTGAGTGGGCCGGGCAGCCCCGTCGAGCCGCGACCGCCGCCAGGCTGGCGCTCCGACCGGCGACCGGCGTCGCGGACGTAGACGTACGGCGCCCGGCCGCGGAGCCCGGCGCGATCCTGGTAGATGCGCACGAAGCCCACGCGCTCGCGCCAGATCGTCGGCAGCACCTCCGTGTTCGACGTGCTCGGACCGTCGAGCATCGTCTCCTGCTCGGTGCGAAAGTCGTAGCGATAGAGGTCGCAGCCGCGGGCGGTGGTCCAGGCGGGCAGCGGACCGGTCGAGCGGCGATCAATCTCGGGCTCCTGGCGGCAACGGGAGTAGACCGCGAGGACCCCGCCGTCGGTACCGGGACCGAGGTCCACGTCGAACGGCACTCCGCGAGGGGCGATCGGAACCGCCTGCGCGTCACCGTCGCTGTTCGTGTCGTAGACGAGCCGCCACCGTCCGTCGACGCCGCGCACGCTGTATGCGGTAACGCCCGCGTGGGTGGCGATCTTCGAGGGAGTCTCCGGCGTTTCGAGGATTGTCTCGGTCTGTGCGGCGGCGACCGCCGGCAGCAGGGCGCCGACTGCGACCGCGAGGATCGTCGGAAGGATTCGCATCGAGGACATGCGGATGGGCTATCCAGAGTCGGGGCCGCGGTTTCAGGCGATGTCGGTCGCCTGACAGCGCGCTGCGGGCTCCGCGAGCAATGGGCAGCACCGGGACATGGGCGGCTTGATCGAGGACTACGCGCTGATCGGCGACACCCGGACCGCGGCGCTCGTCGGGCGCGACCTGTCGATCGACTGGCTGTGCCTCCCGCGCTTCGACTCGGCCGCGTGCTTCGCGGCGCTGCTCGGCGACGAGGCTCACGGTCGCTGGATCGTGCGGACCGAGGAGGAGGCCATCCGGTGCACGCGGCGTTACGAGCCCGATACGCTGGTCGTCGAGACGACGGTCGAGACGGCGTCGGGGAGCGTGCGCGTGGTCGACTGCATGCCGATCGCGAGCAAGCACGACGCGGAGGGCGAGCATCGCGTGGTGCGTCTCGTCGAGGGCGTGCGGGGCCGGGTCGCGATGTCGACGGAGCTCGTGATCCGCTTCGGGTACGGCCAGGCCGTGCCCTGGGTCCAGACCTCCGAAGGTCTGCTGCGAGCGATCGCCGGGCCGGACGCGCTGGCGCTCGCGACGCCGGTGGCGCTGTGCGGCCGTGGGCTGACGACGGTGGGCGAGTTCGTCGTGCAGGCGGGCGACAGCGTCCCCTTCGTGCTCGAGTGGCACGCCTCGCACCGCCCCGTCGCCCCGCCCGGTGAGGCGCGGCGGCTGATCGAGGAGACCCGCCGGTGGTGGCGCGAATGGGTCGGCCGGTGCACGTACCGGGGCGAGTGGCGCGAGGCCGTCGTGCGATCCCTGATCACGCTGAAGGCGCTCACCTTCGCCCCGACCGGGGGCGTGATCGCGGCGCCCACGACCTCGCTGCCGGAGGCGCTCGGCGGCGTGCGCAACTGGGACTACCGCTACTGCTGGCTGCGCGACGCCACGCTCACCCTCGACTCGCTGCTGGCCGCCGGCTACACCGGGGAGGCGAAGGACTGGCGCGGGTGGCTCGTGCGGGCGGTCGCCGGCAACCCCGCCGACATGCAGATCGTCTACGGCCCAGCCGGCGAGCGCTGGCTACCGGAGCTCGAGATCGGCGCGCTGCCGGGCTACGAGGGCGCCGCGCCGGTGCGGGTCGGCAACGCCGCCGCCGACCAGTTGCAGCTCGACGTCTACGGCGAGGTGATGGACGCCCTGTACGAGGCGCGGCGCTGTGAGATCGACGCCGACCCGATGGCCTGGCGGCTTCAGCGCGCGCTGCTGGGCGAGCTCGAGTCGCGCTGGCGGGAGCCCGACGAGGGGATCTGGGAGGTGCGCTCCGGCCGGCGCCACTTCACCCATTCGAAGGTGATGGCGTGGCTCGCCTTCGACCGCGGCGTTCGTACGGTCGAGTCGCTCGGCCTGGACGGGCCCGTAGAGCGCTGGCGCCGTGTTCGCGACGAGATCCACGCCGACGTCTGCTCGCGCGGCTTCGACGCGCGCCGCGGGGCGTTCGTGCGCGTGTACGGTGGCGACGCGCTCGATGCCAGCCTGCTCGTGCTGCCGATGATCGGGTTCCTGCCCGGATCCGACCCGCGCGTGATCGGGACCGTCGACGCTGTGCAACGCGATCTGTGCACCGATGGGCTCGTGCGCCGCTATTCGACGCCCGATCCGTCCGCCGACGGACTGCCGCCCGGGGAGGGGGCGTTCCTCGCGTGCAGCTTCTGGCTCGTCGACGCCCTGACGCTCGTCGGGCGCGGCGACGAGGCGCGCACGCTGTTCGAGCGGCTGCTCTCGCTGCGCAACGACATGGGACTGCTCAGCGAGGAATACGGCGTCGAGTCGCGCAGGTTCCTCGGCAACTTCCCGCAGGCGCTCAGCCATACCAGCCTGATCCGCAGCGCGATGACGCTCGCCGGCTGTGGAGACGAGCTCGCGGGGCGTCCACGCTCCCGCCGTTTCACCCGAGGTCACCAGGTCGACCGCAGTGGGTAGGCGCGGCGCCATGACCCGATCGACCCCTCCCCTCCCCCGCAACCGGCGGCTCGGCGCTGCCCATGCTGCTGGGTCCCGCTGGGTTGGCCGCGGCATACCGGCTACGCGGGCGGCAGATCCGGAAGGCGAGGTAGTGATGGTTCATGACGTCGGGCGCGGCGGCCGCATCCACCGAGTTGTGGCCGCGGTGGTCCTCGCCGCAGCAGTGCTCGCGTCTGCTGCGGCTCCCGTG
>JAHWJM010000134.1 GCA_019348435.1 Actinomycetota bacterium | reverse complement strand
GGAAGTCCAGTAGGTGCACGCTGTCCGGCGCGCCGTCGTCCACGCAGCGGACAAGGTTTTCGTACAGCTCGTCGGCCAGGAACGGGGTGAACGGCGCCATCAGCGCGGCGAGGGTCACCAGGCACTCGTGCAGCGTCGCGAACGCCGCGTCCTTGTCCGCGTCCAGGCCGTCGGCCGCTTCGGCCCAGAAGCGGCTGCGCGACCGGCGCACGTACCAGTTGGACAGGTCGTCGACGAACCGGCTGATCGCCTTGCCGGCGCCGGTGGAGTCGAAGGCTTCGAGGCCGGCGTCGACGTCCACGAGATCTACCGCCGCCTTTACGAGGGCGTCCCGGAGCCGAAGCTCGCCCTGCTGACGCGCGCGCTGGAGCGCGTGCAGCGCTTCGACGGCGGCCGGCTGACGTTCGCCCGGCTGACGCGCCAGGACTTTGCCGAGACGGGCGCCGAGGAGTCCTATACCGAGGGGATCATCGATCACCTGCGCGCCGTGCAGGGGACGAAGGTCGCGGCGCTCGCCCGCGAGTTGACCGGCGCGGAGTGCGCCGGTCGGTCGAAGGTCTCGCTGCGTGCGACCGACCGGGCGGTCGACGTGTCGCTCATCGCGCGCGCCCAGAGCGGCGGCGGTCACCGGCAGGCGGCCGGCTTCGCGACGCAGATGTCGCCCGACGAGCTTGTGGCGTTCCTGCGCCAAGAGGTAGCCGCGCAGCTCGATGGGTAGGCGACGCGTGACAGCATGCGCCGTCATCTGACCAAGGAGGTACTGACTATGGAGGCATCGGACGCTGCGCCGCTGCCGGGCAAGTGTCGTGACTGGAAGGCGCTGCGCGGGCCGGGCGTGCTCGTCGTCGACGGCTGGTGCACGTTTCCGTCCGCAGGCTGGATGACCGAGCTGCGCAGGGCGGAGCCGCCGAGCGACGATCCGAAGGAACTGCTCCTCGAGCGCGTCACGACCGTTCCCGAGGGTTACCAGCCGCCGGTCACCCGCGGCATCGAGGTGCACTTCGAGGAGGTGACGGACGTCGAGTACGAGACCGTCACGATCCTGCCCGACGGGCTGACCCTCGAGGTCGTTGACGCCACGTAGCAGCGCGGGGCGGCCTGAGGCTGCCACCACTAGCCTGAGGCCGGTGTCCGACGGCGTCCTGCTCATCGACAAGCCCGCGGGCAAGACGTCGCACGACATCGTCGCGGCGGTACGACGCGAATACCGCGAGCGGCGGGTCGGCCACGCCGGCACACTGGATCCCTTCGCTACCGGCCTGCTGCTGATCCTCGTCGGGCGCGCGACGCGCATCCAGCGCTACCTGATGGCGCTGCCCAAGCGCTACGAGACCGTGGCGCGGCTCGGTGCGAGGTCGACGACCGGCGATCGCGACGGCGAGATCACCGCGACCGGCCGGATCCCGCCCGACCCCGTCGTGCTGCCGACCGGCGAGTTGCTGCAGCGCCCGCACGCCTACAGCGCCGTGAAGGTGCAGGGGCGGCGCGCCTATGCGCTCGCGCGGGCGGGGGAGGAGGTCGAGCTCGATGCGCGACCGGTCACGGTGTACCGCTTCGAGCAGCTCTGGCGCGAGGCCGAGCGTGCGGCGTTCGAGATCGAATGCTCGGCCGGCACGTACGTGCGGGTGCTCATCGACGATCTCGGCGACGCCTACTGCGAGCAGCTGCGGCGCACGGCGATCGGCCCGTTCGCGCTCGCTGACGCCGATCCCCGGCGCCTTGTGCCGCTCGCGGACGTGCTGGGGCAGATCCTCCCCAGCGTGCGCCTCGAAGGCGACGACGCGCGCCGTGCGGCGCACGGCGTCGCGATCGGCGCCGATGCGCCGCCGGGCGCCGGCGACGTGCTGCTGCTCGACGACGAGGGAGCGATCGCGATCGCCCAGCCGCGCACCGAGGGGCTCAAGCCCGTCGTAGGCTTCCGCGCGTGAAGGTCACGTCCCTGCCCGACGTGCGTCCAGTGCGTCGGCGCTCACGGCGCGTGGCGGTGGGGACCTTCGACGGCGTGCACCTCGGCCACCGCGAGGTCATCCGCGGCGCGGACACCGTGCTGACGTTCGACCCGCACCCGACGACCGTCATCCGGCCGGGCGCGGCTCCCAAGCTGCTGACCGACCCGGTCCGCAAGGCGCAGCTGATCGCCTCGCTCGGCGTCGAGGAGCTCGTCGTGATCCCGTTCGACGCGGCGTTCGCCGCACGCTCGGCAGAGGAATTCGTCGACGAGGTGCTCGTCGGTGCGCTCGGCGCCACGCACGTGTCCGTCGGGGAGAACTTCCGCTTCGGCCACAAGGCGCAGGGCGACGTCGACCGGCTGCTCGCCGACGATCGCTTCGAGACGCGCGTCGTGCAGCTGCTGGAGATCGACGGCGAGGTCGTCTCGTCCAGCCATATCCGCGGGCTCGTGCTGGGTGGTGCCATCGACTACGCGGGGCGCCTGCTCGGCGATCCGTTCACGCTCAGCGGCCCGGTGGTGCACGGCGACGAGCGCGGTCGCGAGCTCGGCTATCCCACCGCGAACCTCGTGCCCGATCCGCGCTACGTGACGCCGGCCAACGGCGTCTACGCCGCGCGCGCCACGATCGCCGGCGCAGGCACGCTGGCGGCCGCGGTCAGCATCGGGGTGCGCCCGACGTTCGTGACCGGGCGCGGCGAGCTCATCGAGGCCTACCTGCTGGAGTTCTCCGGCGACCTGTACGGAAGCCGGCTGGAGCTCGCCTTCCTCAGGCGCCTGCGAGGCGAGAAGCGCTTTGGCTCGGTGGATGCACTGATCGCGCAGATGGCGCGAGACGTCGAGGCTGCGCGCAGCGTCTACGGCGGTGGCCAGCCGTGAGTTGCTACCTTTGCCCGTCGCATGGCACTGACCCAAGAACGCAAGCAGGAGCTCGTCAGCCAGTTCGGTGACTCAGACCAGGACACGGGCAACACGCGCGTGCAGGTCGCGCTGCTCACCGAGCGCATCAACCAGCTCACCGAGCACCTTCGCGCCAACCAGAAAGACCACCACTCTCGCCGCGGGTTGCTCATGCTCGTCGGCCGCCGTCGCCGGCTTCTGAACTACTTCCAGAAGCACGACCTCGAGGGGTACCGCGCTCTCATCAAGGAGCTCGGGCTGCGCAGGTGAGCGTCCTTCCCGCAGGAAGCGACGTTCCAGAGTTCACGCTGCGCCGCGAGGACGGCGAGCCGTTCACGCGCGACGACCTCGCCGGCAACACGACCGTGCTCGTGTTCTATCCGTCCGCGTTCAGCTCGGTCTGCACCGACCAGTTCCAGATCTATCAAGAGGTGCTCGAGGACCTGGCGGCGGAAGGCGCGACGGTCTACGGCGTCTCGATCGACCAGACCGACAGCCAAGTCGCCTTCCGCGAGTCGCTGGGCGTCACGATCCCGATGCTCTCCGACGCCGTTCCGCAGGCCGCCGCGACGCGCGCCTTCGGCGTCCTCTTCGAGCCGACCGGGGTGGCCAACCGCGCGCTGGTCATCGTCGGGCCCGACCAGAAGGTGCTGTGGTCCTGGGAGGGCGAGCACCCCGGGATCCTGCCGGGCGCCAACCTCATCTTCGACGGGCTGGCCGGCGCAAGGCCGTAGGTTCGCCGCCGCTGCCCCCGGCGGCACCGAGCAGCGCGGGTATGCGCTGGGCGCGGAAGTCGAAGATCCGCTCGAGGTCGCGGCGCACGACGAGGTGGTCGGCGATGAGCCCGAGCGGGCCGAAGCCGATCCGGTAGCGCACGAGGTCGCGCATGAGGGTGTCGCCGTCGGCGATCGAGGCGAAGCTGTGGGTGTGGTGCCACAGCGCGTACGGACCTTCGCGCTGCTCGTCGACGAAGTGATGCGGCGGCTCCCATTCGGTGATCTCCGTCAGCCAGCTGACGGGCACGCCGCGCACCCGCAGCCGGTAGCGGATCAGCGTTCCCCTGCCCATCGCGATCGGCTCCGGCGTGATGACACGGAAGCGCAGCAGCGGCGGTGTCAGCGCCTCGAGGTTGCGCGCGTCGGCGAAGAACGCGAAGACGTCTTCGGGCGCGGCGGGCAGGCGCTGCGCGCGCTGCAGGACCTGATCGCTTCTCATCGCTCGGGGTACGGGGTCGAGCATCGGCGGATCGGTGTACCCGACGATGGCGGCGCGATGTGGCGAGTCGATCCCCTCCGCCGGGGTCAGGGCGCATTCGCCTGCCGACGGCGCCCGCAGCGCGTCGTACCCTCCCCTCATGACCCCCGGCGAGGACCTGCGCACGGCGACGCCCCCGCCGCTACGCGATGACGACCACGTCCGCGGCGATGCGCACAAGCCGCTGATCGTCTTCTACGCCGACTTCACCTGCCCGCGCTGCGCGCTGGCGCACGAGCGGCTCGTCGACGCCGGCGCCCGCGTCGCCTTTCGCCACTTCGCGCTGCGCGCCAAGCACCCGCGCGCGATCGCCGTCGCGCTGGCCGCCGAGGCCGCCGGCGCGCAGGACGCCTTCTGGCCCTTCGCCGATGCGCTGTACGCCGATCAAGGCCGCCTTGACGACCCGCATCTGTGGCAGCGCGCCCGCGACCTCGGGCTCGATCTCGCCGGCTTCGACGAGCACCGCCGTGCCGACGCAGCCGCGACTCGGGTGCGCGAGGATACGCGTGCCGCGCTCGCCGCCGGCGCCACCACCACGCCCACGATCTTCGCCGGCGACAGCGCGTATTCCGGGGTTCCCGATGGCGACTGGCTGGCGCGAGTCGGCTACGACCGCGCGCCGTCGCTCGAGCAGCCGTCGCCGCCGGATCCGCAGGCCGCTGCTCGCTAGGATGGAGCCGTTCGTATACCGAAGCCGTGATAAGACGCAGGTGCGCCGAACAACGACGGGCGCACCCGAACAAAAGGACAATTTCATATGAGTACTGCCGAGACCCGTGTCTCCGTCGAGATCGCAGGATCCGAGATCTCCTTCGAGACCGGCAAGATGGCCAAGCAGGCCTCCGGCGCCGTCGTCGTCCGTCAGGGCGACACAGTGGTTCTGAGCACAGCAACCGCGGGCAACCTCCGCGACGTCGACTTCCTCCCGCTGACGGTGGACGTCGAAGAGCGCATGTACGCCGCGGGCAAGATCCCCGGCTCCTTCTTCAAGCGCGAGGGCCGCGGCAGCGAGAAGGGCACGCTGATCGCGCGCATGATCGACCGCCCGCTGCGCCCGCTGTTTCCCAAGGGCTGGCGGCGCGAGACGCATCTCGTGGCGACGACGCTGAGCGTCGACCACGTCCACCCGTACGACATCCTTGCGATGAACGGCGCGTCCGCCGCGCTGATGATCTCCGACATCCCGTACCCGATGCCGGTCGGCGCCGTGCGCATCGGCAAGGTGGACGGCAACTTCGTCGTCAACCCCAACGAGCAGGACACGTTCGAGAACTCCGACCTCGACCTCATCGTGTGCGGCACCGAAGAGGCCATCCTGATGGTCGAGGCGGGCGCCAACGAGATCCCCGAGGCCGAGATCCTCGACGCGCTCGACATCGCCCACGGCGAGATCAAGAAGCTGTGCGCGCTGCAGCACGAGCTGCGCGAGAAGGCGGGCAAGGACAAGCAGGAGATCGAGGTCCCGAAGGTCGACGAGGGGCTCTTGGCCGCCGTACAGGAGTCGCACGGCGCCGCGCTGGATGCCGCGACGCAGATCTTCGACAAGCTCGAGCGCCAGAACGAGTCCCAGCGCGTCATGGACGAGGCCGTCGCGACGCACTCCGGAGACGAGTCCGACCCGCAGTACGCCGAGCGTCGCGCGGCGGCGCAGACGGCGGTCGACAAGCTCGAGAAGCAGATCATCCGCCAGCGCATCGCCGTCCACAAGAAGCGCCCGGACGGCCGCGCGGAGGACGAGATCCGCCCGATCTCGATCGACGCCGGCCTGCTGCCACGCGCCCACGGCTCGGCGCTGTTTACGCGCGGTCAGACGCAGGCGCTGTCGGTGGCCTCGCTCGGCACGCTGAAGGAGGAGATGCGTCTCGACACGCTCGGCCTCGAGACGAAGAAGTATTACTTCCACCACTACAACTTCCCGCCGTTCTGCGTCGGGGAGGCGGGCTTCATGCGCGGCCCCAAGCGCCGCGACATCGGCCACGGCGCGCTCGCCGAGCGCGCGCTGACGGCGATGGTGCCGTCGATCGAGGAGTTCCCGTACACGATCCGCGTCGTGTCGGACATCCTGGAGTCCAACGGGTCGTCGTCGATGGCGTCGGTCTGCGGCTCGTCGCTGTCGCTGATGGATGCGGGCGTGCCGCTCAAGCGGCCGGTCGCCGGGATCGCGATGGGGCTCATCAAGGAGGGCGATGACTACGTCGTCCTGACCGACATCGCCGGCGTCGAGGATCACCTCGGCGACATGGACTTCAAGGTCGCCGGCACGTCGGAGGGCATCACCGCCCTGCAGATGGACATCAAGATCACGGGCGTGACGTTCGACATCCTGCGCGATGCGCTGGCGCAGGCGCTCGAGCGGATCACGCTGTTGCTGCTGGTCGGCGGGATCGTCTTCGAGATCGTCACCGGGATCCTCAACGTCCAGTACTGGTACGCGTTCCCGTTCTCGTTCTACACGGCGCACCTGTACGGGGCCTGGGTGTTCATCGGCGCGTTCGTCGCGCATGTCGCGATCAAGCTGCCGCAGATGCGCCGCTCGCTGCGCGAGCGCAGCGTGCTCGCCGAGCTGCGCGTCCCGCTGTCGGAGACGCGACCCGAGGGGGACGCGGAGGACGACGCCCTCGTGGCGGTCGACCCGGCCCCGCCGACGATCTCGCGGCGGGGCGCGCTCGCGATCGTGGGCGGCGCATCCGCGACGGTGTTCGCGTTCACCGCGGGCCAGACGCTCGGAGGCCCGCTGCGCTCGACGGCGCTCCTCGCCCCGCGCGGACGCGACCTCGGCGACGGACCGAACGACTTCCAGGTCAACAAGCCCGCGGCGTCCGCCGGGGTCACCGCAGAGCAGGCCGGCGACGCATGGCGCCTCGTGCTCCGCGGCGCGTC
>JAHWJM010000133.1 GCA_019348435.1 Actinomycetota bacterium | reverse complement strand
GAGGTAGCCGGGAACCAGCGGCAAACAGCACGTCGAGACGAACGACACAAAACCGGCCGCGAACGCCAAAAAGACGGTCGGCGCCTCGATCACAGCTACTAAGCGGCCTCGTCGAGCAGCAGCCGCAGGTCGTGCGCGATGTCAGCCGGCGCCACCGGCACCCCCCCGGAGAACTTCGTGCGCCAGCGGCCCTGGCGATCAACCAGCCAGATGCTCGCCGAATGCGCGCTGTTGGGATTGCCGCGCGGCTGCGGCGCCGCATAATGGTCGCGCCACACCGGCTGCAGCTGCTTCGCCGTCCCGATCAGATAACGGAAGTTGTCAGGCAGCCGCAGCTTCTGTAGCCAGCGGCGTACCGCGGGCCGCGTATCACCCTCAGGGTCGGCGCTGACCGCCAGCACCGTCACGTCGTCGCCGCGCGAGCCGAGCTGCTCGAGCGCCTGCTTGAGCTCGATCGCGATCAGCGGGCAGACGTCATCGCAGTTGACATACAAGAACGTCACGACATACGGCCGGCCCCTCAGCCGCTCGGTATACACCCGCCCGCCGCGAGCATCGTCGAGCGCAAAGCGCGGCGCCGGGGCGCCGGCGACACCGTCGGGCAGCGAGCCCCCGCGAAACGGCGACCGATCACCCTGCACGATCGCAAAACCGTTGTTCTCGTCACGGTCTTCTCGGCTGGCCAACGCGACGAGCCCGATCGCCCAGAACGCCAACACCGCAGTCACCGCGGCCAGCAGCAGCCGCTTACGCCGCTCAGACATCAACCCCAACCACGCCCGTCACGCAGTCGGCGGCGTGGCTGTGAGCGATCGCGTTCACGCGCCTGACCTTGCTCGTCCGCATGCCGCTTCTCGTGCTGCCTGCCCGCCATCTACGAGCTAGCGTAGGAGAAGTCATCGGACGCTTCGCCGATCGCTTCCCCGACGGGGCGATCCCGAGCCGTCCAGGCGAGGCGCGGACCTCGCCGCTTTGGCTTCCGGCGTGCGTTCGATGGTGCGCTACGCGCTGCGGCGTTGCCCACAGGTGTGACAGGTCAACCCCAAGGTGTCCCCCGCGGCGTGTCACGAGCGACCGATCATGGCCGCATGCACCGCTGCGTTATGACATGCCTCCTCGCCGCGGCCTCCCTTGCCGCCCCCGCCCCCGCCCTTGCGGCAGACAAGCTCGTCGCCGCCGACAGCACTGCCCAGCGGGTGACCGCCCTCGACGGCACGCTCGTCTGGGTCACCGGCAACTTCGGCCGGCAGAAGCTCATGCAGCGCACGCCCGACGGCACGATCTCGGCGGTGAAGGGCGCGCCCGAGTCCCGGTCCTATCCCTCGATCGACCTCGGCCGCGACAGCGACGGCAACCTGCTGTTGACGTATAAGCGCTGCGACACGGCCAGCTCGTGCAAGGTGCTCTGGAACGACCTCGACGGCCGCCGCGCGACGTTCCGCAACCTCGCGCGCCCGGGCTGCACGCTGTCGACGGTGCCGTCGCAGTGGCGCGCGAACGTCGCCTACGGCCTGTTCTGCACGCGCAACGGCAAGGCCGACAACGCCCGCAGCGGGCTGTACGTGAAGGCGAAGGGCAGGGCCCCGCGCCACCTACCGCGTCCGAAGGACGCCATCAGCTTCGGCGCCCGCTCGAACGACGACGTCGATCTGCGCGGTTCGCGGGTCGCCGCCCTCGCCTCCGACGTCTACGAGTACGCGTTCTCGCAGTCACTCACCGGCCGCGACATGTGGACGCTCCTCGCGGCAGCGTCCGAGGGCGACAGCAGCGCCGATGCCCGCGGCGTCGTGCTGGGTACCGGTGGCGCACAGTGGACGCTCACCGACGCCGAGCACCTCGACGACCCGAAGGAGTCGATCATCCTCCGGCTCGTCGGCAAGTGCCTGCGCACCGAGAACATCCAGACGCCCTCCCGCGGCGACTACGCGGCCACGGACCTCGCGGTCGACGGCAGCACCCTGTACCTCATCGTCCCCGCCGTCGGCATCGTGACGCACGAGTTCAAACCCGCTCCGATGCCGAACTGCTGATCCTTGGGCCGCCAGGCGCGGCGCGCGGTCAGCCGACCACGGTTGGCTGACCTGGAGGCACTGCCGCACGGCCACCGCGTCAGCGAGCTCGTGTCCGAGTGGCAGTGGGGCGACCAGATGCAGTGCACGCGGGCTCCGCTGCGCTACGTGTATCGGCCGTGCACGAGCAGGGTGTGGTCGAGCGTGAGGAAGGCTTTGACGGCGGCGGGGTCAAAGAGCGTGCCGCTGCCCTCGAGGATCTCCGTGAGCGCGTGGTCGGTGCTTCTGGCGTCCTTGTATGGGCGCTTGTGTGTGATGGCGTCGAAGGTGTCCGCGATCGCGGTGATGCGTGCCGCGATCGGGATGTGCTCGCCCGCGACGCCGTGCGGATATCCCGAGCCGTTCCAGCGCTCGTGGTGGCTCAGCGCGACCTGGCCGGCCATCTGCAACACCGTCGAGCTGCTGTCGACGAGGATGGCTGCGCCGATCACCGTGTGTTTCTGCATCGTCGTGTACTCCGCGGCCGTCAGCGGGCCCGGTTTGAGCAGGATCGTGTCCGAGATCCCCACCTTGCCGACATCGTGCAGCGGGACGGCGTCGCAGATCGTCTGGACCAGTTCTTCGCGCAATCCGAGCTCGCGAGCGATCAGCATGCTCGTATGACCGACGCGCTCGGTGTGGTTGTGGGTCTCGTCGTCGCGGTATTCCGCCGCGAGCGCCAGTCGTCGCAGCGTTTCGCGCCGTGACTGCTCCAGCTCGCTCGTGCGTTCGCGGACCGTGCGCTCGAGCTGCTCGCCGTGATGGCGGATCGTCTCCTCGGCGCGCTGCAGGACGGTGATGTCGCGCGCGTTGGCGTGGATGATCGCCTGCTCGGTGTCGACGCACGCGTTCCATTCGAGCCACCGGTAGGAGCCATCGCGCGCGCGGTAGCGGTTGCGAAATGAGACGGTGTCGTGGCCTGCGGCCACGTTGGCCACCTCTGCCAGCGTGCGTTCCCGGTCGTCGGGATGCACGAACTCGATCAGCGGCCGCGAACGCAGCTCCTCGCTGCTCCAGCCAAGCGTGCGCTCCCAGGAGTCGTTGAGCCGCGTGAAGTAGCCGTCGAAGCCGGCCGTGGCCATCAGATCACGCGACAGCCGCTCTGAGCGGGAGATCTTGGCCTCGAGGCGCCTGCGCAAGGTGACAAAGCGCCCCAGCAGCCCGCCGAGCAGCCCGTACGCGACCGCTCGCGACAGATACTCAAAGGCGTCGAGGTCCGCCTGTGGTGTCGACAGATCCCAGGCAAGCACGAGCGCCAAGGCCAGCACCGCGGCCGCCAGACCGCCCACCACGCCAAACTCGATCGCCGCCAAGACGATCGGGACGACGAAGATCGCCGGAGCGGAATCACCCAGCAGATAGACGCCGGCGAACAAGGCCACCAAGAGCACGACGGCCAGCCGCCGCCTCGACCCGCGACCACGCTGAAGGACGACTCGCAGCAATCGGTGCAGGCGATTGCGCCGGCTGACGGCGTCGCGCCATGAGCGCGCAGGGCCGCCGCGGCCGCTCCGCCAAAAGCGCCGTGCCTGAAGCCCTGCTGGAGGTCCGCCTCCCATCAGACGATCTCGACGGTCCGCGTCGGCACCGACCGCGCGCGCACTAACACTGCACCTGCGGACGAGCCTGTCCTCGGTGATGGAGATGCCGCTACGGGCGAGGTCGTCGCAATGTCGCCGGAAAACTCATGCGGCGCTATGAGTTTCAGGCAGCCGACCTGAAACGGCGCCAAACCGAATGCTCTCGTGCACACAGCACAGTCTCACCGCGGAGGGTCCTTGTCAGGAGCCTAGTTTCAATTCATGGTGGATACCGCCCCAAGCCCCCCGCAATCGCGCAATCTCCGTGACGAGGCGCCTCAGCAGCGCGCGGCTGTCGCGCGCCGGCGCCCGCGCGCGGGCGAGCCGTGCACGTCAGCCGTTGATCGCGGGGCGTACGTCCCGTAGGGTCGAGCCATGAAGGTCGCGATCGCAGGCAAAGGTGGAGCAGGCAAGACGACGATCTCCGGGACGCTCGCCCGGCAGCTCGCGCGGCAAGGCTACGAGGTGCTCGCGCTCGACAACGACCTCAACCCGAACCTGCCGCTGACGGTGGGGATCCCGTCCGAGCGGATGACGGACCTGCCGACGATGTCATCGGACATCGTGCGGGTAGTCGATGGGCGCGTCGAGCTGACGCAGACGATCGACCAGATTCGGGAAGCGCACGCGATGGAGGCTCCGGACGGCGTCACCGTCCTCGTCGCGCACGAGCCCAAGAAGGCCGACACCGGCTGCATGGGCCGCTACCACGTAGCGATGCGCGCCGTGGTGGGAGCGGCGCCGAACTCGCAGAACTACATCTGCATCCTCGACACCGAGGCGTCGACGGAGCATCTGAAGGTCGGCACCGCGAAGCACGTCGACGTGCTGTACGCGGTCGTCGAGCCGTACTTCAAGTCGCTGGAGTCCGGCCGCCGGATCCTGGCGCTGGCGCGTGATCTGGGCATCCAGCATCTGGCGCTGCTCGCCAACAAGGTGCGCGAGGGCGAGCTCGAGGTCGTGCAGCGCTTCGCCGACGAGCATGACCTCGGCGTCATCGGCGCGATCCCCTACGACGACTGTTTTCGTCATGCAGAGCGCGCCGCCATCGCGCCGATCGACTACGCACCGGATGCGCCGGCCGTCGTCGCGATCGGCAAGCTCGCTCGCAAGCTCGTGCGCGGCTGATCGTCGCGATCGGGTACATGCCGGAACATGGAGCACACCGAAGACGCGCCGCTGGCCGACGAGGGTGAGCGCGGCACCATTCCCGACGATCAGCCGCTCGGTGGTCCCACCGGACCGGGCGACGAGAACATGCCGTCCCGCCCGCTGACGCCCGGCCCGGGCGAGGAGGGGCCGCGCGAGCCCTCGCCTGACGAGGATCAACCGGGCTGAAGCGACGGTCGCACCGATCCTGATCGTCCACGGCGGCGCCGGCCGCCGTCGCGCCACGCCCGACGACCGCGCTGACGCCGATCTTCGGCACGAGCTGGCGCGCGCGATCGACGGCGGATGGCAGCGACTCGACGACGGCGCGGAGGCGGCCTGCGTCGCGGCCGTCGCCGTCCTGGAGGACAGCCCGCTGTTCAACGCGGGCACCGGCTCGGCGCTCGCCGCCGATGGCGGCGTCTGGTGCGACGCATCGCTCATGTGCGGGGACGGCCGCGCCGGCGCGGTCGCCGCCGTACAGGGCATCCGCCATCCGATCGCCGCTGCGCAGGCGCTCGCCCGGGCGATGCACCCGCCGCTGCTGTGGAGCGGCCGCTCATCGCAGCTCGCCGCGCTGCACGGGCTCGAGCAGATCGAGCCTGAGGGCATGGTGACCGAGCGCCAGCGCCGCCGGCTGGAGCGCCACCTCGCCCGCGAGCGCGAGCGTCAGGCGGGCGCGACGGGGGGAACGGTCGGCGCCGTCTGCCTCGACGCGGCCGGCGGACTGGCGGCGGCGACCAGCAGTGGCGGCTATGCCGGCAAGCCACCGGCGCGGATCGGCGACTCGGCGATCGTCGGCGCGGGCACGTGGGCCGACGCCCGGACCTGCGCGGTGTCGGCGAGCGGCGACGGCGAGGCCTTCATGCGCGTCCTGTTCGCGCACGAGGTGCATGCGCGGATGCTCTATTCCGGCGAGGGCCCGGCGGCGGCGGCCGCGGCTGCACTGGCGGCGGTGGGCGACGCCGGCGGTCTCGGCGGCGCGATCTGCGTCGGCGCCGACGGCGCCATCGCGATGCCGGTCAGCAGCGAGGTCATGGCGCGCGCCTGGCGGCGCGCCGGCGACGACACGCACGTCGAGCTCGGCGGCGCCTGAACGCGCGCGCAACCGATGTTTGTCCGCGATCTCGGCGCGCGGCACGCGGTCGTGCGCCGGCGCGCGTGCGTACTGAGCGGGCGACAGCCACAGGAAGACTGAAAGCCCCGCCCCCGGCTCGTCAGCCGCGGGCCTTTCGGGCGACGATCGCGACGTATGTGATCGGCTCGCCGGCCATCGTCAGGCGATGGCGAAACGGCTCGCGTACGAGGATCCTGCCCCCGTCCTCGCGTTCTTCGAACCCGGCGAGATAGTCGCCGAAGTCGCTGCCGCCCGGCTCGGCGAGATCCTCGTGCAGGCTCACCGAGAACCACGCGCCGGGCGGAAAGGCGGTCCAGAGGCGGTGGAAGCTGGCGGCGGAGATGTGCCCGAGCCCGAGCGCTCCGGCCGCCACGAGCGCGTTGAGCGCGTGCTTGCGGATGAGGTCGCCGACCTGCGGCAGATCGTCGGTGTCGCCGACGAGGTACTCCGCGTAGAGCCCCGGCCGGTCGCGCAGCGCCGCGTCGCGCGCCTCCGGGATGCCGTCCGACGCGACGATCGTGCCGACGCCGCGCGCCCGCAGCTCCGCGCCCGACACGCCGTTCCCGGCCCCGAGGTCGAAGACCGCAAGCTCACTCGGATCGATGCCCGCGGCGGCGGCGCACGCAATGAGCCGTTCGGCGAGCACCGTCGCCGACGCACTCAGCAGGCGGCGCTGGACGACCTCCTCGTACAGCCCGGGGATCGCGTAGACGCGCCCATACTCGTGCAGGCGGAAGCTTTCGGCGGTGCCATCGGCGTGCCGCACCACGAGCGACTCCTCTGTCTGGTCGCGTCCGGGCTGCAGCTCGACCTCGTAGTCCATGACGCCCGCGCTAGCCGCTTTCCGAGCGGCCGGTTTCGCAGTCCTGATCCTGGGCGCGGTCGGTGAGGCCGTCGTTGTCGTTGTCCTTGCCGTCGGTGCACTGGTTGGGCCGCGCAGCCGGCGGCGGTGGCGACCCGGTCCTCGGTAGCGCCCCGATCCCCGACTCGCTGCCACCTTCCTCGCAATCGGGATCCTGCTCGGTGTCCGTGAGTCCGTCGTCGTCGTTGTCGACGTTGTCGAAGCAATCCGGCCCCGGCTCGCGCGGCGCGGCG
>JAHWJM010000132.1 GCA_019348435.1 Actinomycetota bacterium | reverse complement strand
CGCCGCGAGCGCCGCCGGCCAGCGCAGCGCGAGCGGCTCGGCGCGCAGCGGCCGAGCGCCACGGGCACCGGCGAGCTCGATGCGCAGCCCCCCGACGACGAGCTGCTCGCCCGCCACGCGCACCGGCTGCCCCGGCGCGAGATCTCCCCGCATGAGCCCGGAGACAAGGATCGACAGCGGCCCGATCGGCGAGCGGGCGGGCGCGAGCAGCACACGGTGCTCGCCCACCCGCGCGTAGCCAACGGCGCCGAACGCCAGCTCCACCACTCCTTCCGCGCCTTCGCGCAGCGCTCGCCGCGCGCCCGCGCCGATGACGACCGCGCGCGCGATCCGCGACGCTCCGAGCGTGCTCACCGCGCGCTCGCGCCCGCGTGGTCGAGCTGCGAGGCGAGAGCGATCGTGGCGTCGCGAAACGGCTCGATCGGCTGGTGGGCGATACCGGCGCCGATCTGCCCCACGCCCTCGCTGACGTGCAGCACGCCCGTCGTGATCTGCGGCGCGATGCCGAGCTCGCAGACGAGCCGTGCGTCGATGCCGACGGGGGTCGGCGCGGAGTCCATCGACGGGATCGTGAAGCGCGTCGAGCGTCCGGCGCAGATCTCGCGCATCCGCTCGGTGCGCGAGATCGCGGCGGCGGCGTCGCCGCCGAAGAAGGCGGCGACGGCCGGCGCGGCACCCACGGCCATGCCGCCGAGGCCAACGCACTCGATCACCGCCGAGTCGCCGATGTCCTTCGCCGCGTCGGACTCCTCGTAGCCCTCGCGTAGCAGCGCGTCGTTGACCGGGGGAGCCTCCGCGATGAACCAGCGGCCCGGCATCGCGGCGATCTGCAGCCCCATCTCGGTGCCGTTGCGCGACATGAGCGAGACGATGGTCGAGCCGCGCACCCCCGATCCCGCCAGCAGCGCGCACTTCGAGGCGCACATCGTGAGGCTGAGGAAGAAGTGCCAGTTCGTCGACAAAAAGCGCGCCGCCTTCTCGCCACCGAGCGCGGCGAACCCCGGCAGCAGGTCGCGGATGAGCAGGTTGCCGGTCGCCTGGCTGCGCATGTGCAGCTCGTCGCCCTGATGCAGGCCCTGCGCGGCGAGCTTGAAGATCTCGATCGGGCCGAGGCGCTCGAGCAGGCGCTTCATGAGCGGGCCGAGGTCGTCGCGAAAGAAGCGCAGGCGCTCGATCGCCTCGTCGGCGTGCGTGCCGAACCACAGCGTCTTGCCGGCGCCCTCGTTGAACGTCGAGAAGGCGCGCGCGCCGGAGCCCTCGTCCTCGACGACCCACACCGGCATCGAGGGCGAGCACACGCCGGTCATCGCGCCGACGTGGTTGTGCTCGTTGCCGCAGGCCAGCGCGATCTCGCCGTCCTCGATCATCGCGCGGGCCCTCCCGCGGTCGTCGGCCCAGCCCTCGAAGAGGCAGGCGGCGACGAGCGCGCGTCGCTGGGGGTCGGCGAGCCGGCGCGGCTCGATCGGCGGCCCGGCGTGGATCAGGGTGCGGCCCTCGCCCAGCACGGGCAGGACGTCCCGCGCGGTGGCGACGGCGACGGCGCGGGGTTCGGCCGCCTCCATCCGCTCGACGACCTGCTCGTTGGCCTGCGCGACGTTGTCCGCGTGAACGCCCCACAGGCGCTCGAGCGCGGCGACGGCCTCGGGATCGCCGGACGCCGGCGGCCGCCAGTCGACGTCGACCACCGGGGCGTCCTGGTCGCGGATCGCGTCGCCGAACGCCAGCAGCCCGACGTTGACGACCTCCACCTTGCGCAGCACGGCCTGATCAAGCGTCACGTCGATCCTCCGGTCCGGGTTGGTCGATTAGGGTCGCGCAGGTGTCCGACGCCCACGCGCTCGCGGCCGCCGTCCGCGACCTGCCGGCCCTGCACGCCAAGCGCGATCTGCGGCTCGTGCGGCGGCTGGGTCCCGTCGGCGACGGCGACGACGGGGCGCTCGTCGCCCACGGCGACGAGTGGATCGTGCTCTGCGGCGAGGCGATCCTGCCGTCGTTCGTGGCCGCGCAGCCGCGCGCGGCCGGCGCCTCGGCGGTGGTGACGAACGTCTCCGACGTGCGCGCGATGGGCGGCCGGCCGCTCGCGATCCTCGACATGCTCGTCAGCCCCGACGATGCTCATGCCGAGCTCGTGCTCGAGGGCCTGGCGTGGGCCGCGGAGCTGCTCGGCGTCGCGGTGGTCGGCGGCCACCTGACCATCGGCGGCGCGGCGTCGCTGTCGGCGACCTGCACGGGCATCGCGCGGCGGCCGCTGCGCGCCGCCGCCGCGCGACCGGGCGACGTGCTGCTGGGGGCGTTCTGCCTCGAGGGCCGGTACATGGACGACGACAACGACTTCTTCACGTCGCTGCGCGACCGCGCGCCGCAGTGCCTGCGCACCGACGGGGAGGCGCTGGTCGAGGTGGCGGAGGCGGGGCTGTGCCACGCGGCGCGCGACGTCTCGATGCCCGGCGCCGCCGGCTCGCTGCTGCAGCTGCTCGAGGGCGCGCGCTGCGGCGCGGTTCTCGACGTCGAGCGGCTGCCGCGTCCAGAGGGCGTCGGCACCGAGCGCTGGCTGCGGACCTTTCCCAGCTTCGGCTTCCTGCTGGCGGCCCCGGCGGAGCACGCTGCCGCCGCCCGCGAGGTCTTCACGCGCCGCGGCCTCGCCTGCGAGACCTGCGGGCAGTTCACGGACTCGCGAGCGCTCGAGCTGCAGTCCGGCCGCAGCCGCGCAACCGTCTGGGACTTCGCCATCGCGCCGCTCACCGGCCTGGGCGGCGGCTGAGCTCGATCGTCATCGGCTGGTGCTCGACGCCGAGCATCGGCGCCGGAGCACCGTCGCGCGACCAGCCGAGGCGTTCGAAGAAGTGCACGTTGGGCACCTGGACCTGGGCGATCATGCGCCGACCGCCGCGCTCGGCGGCGCTTCGTACCGCAAAGCGCACGAGCATCGCGCCGAGGCGCAGCGCGCGCTCGGTGGGCAGGACGGCGAGGCGGTCGCCCTTCCAGATGCCCTCGTCGTCGAGGAGCGGATACAGGCGCACCGCGCCGACGACGTCTTCGCCGGCCAGTCCGACGGCGTGCAGCGTCGTCGCGTGGTCGTCGCGGTCGTCGCGGTCGTCGCGGTCGAACAGGCCCTGGGCCTCGACGAACACGCTGCGCCGGATCGCGAAATGCGCCGTCAGCTCCTCCGGGCTGCGCGCCAGCGCGCAGACGCGGAGGAGCCGGTGCTCAGGAAGCCTGGACGGTGCCGAGCTGGAAATGGCCACCGTTGGCCTCCTTCTCGAAGACGCGCTCCCACGCAGACAGCCCCGAGCAGGCCTGGCAGCGCGCGCAGCCTGCCGCCGCCTCGACGTGATCGAGGCCGTGCTCGGCGAGCATCGCCGACACGCTGCGGTAGATCGCCGCGACGTAGTCGGGATCGGGTGTCGGGGTGTCCGCCAGCAGCGTCCCCGGCACGGGCCGGATCGGCACCACGAAGGGGTACACGCCCATCTCGATCGCCCGTCGGCAGCCCTCCTCGATGAGCTCGCGACGCTCGCCCATGCCGAGGATCACGTACGTCGTCACGCGCCCGCGGCCGAAGACCTCGACGGCACGCTCCCATGTGCGGAAGTAGCCCTCCACGCCGCACTGCGCCTTGCCCGCGGCGACGCGCGCGAGCACGTCGGGGTCGAAGGTCTCGATGTGGATGCCGACGGCGTCAACGCCCGCCCGGTGCACGTCGTCGATCACCGACAGCTCGTCGGGCGGCTCGAACTGGACCTGGACCGGAATCCCGCAGGCGTCCTTGATCGCGGCCGCGCAGCGCGAGATGTACAGCGCGCCGCGGTCGCGCCGGTTGATCGAGCCCGTCGTCAGGGTCGCGTCGACGGCGCCGTCGAACTCGTGGGCCGCGCTGCAGACCTCGGCGAGCTGGGCCGGGGTCTTGACCGGGATCGTCTGCTCGCCGCGCGTCAGCTCGATGCCGCAGAAGCCGCACTGCTCCGGCGTGCCCCAGTAGATGCACTTCTGCACGACCGTCGAGGCGATCGAGTCGAGGTGCAGCAGCGCGATCTTCCAGTACGGGATCCCGTCCGCGGTCTGCATGTCGTAGATCTTCGGTCGCCGCGGAAGCCCGACGACGCCGACGAGCTCGTCCTCGCGAAACAGCGAGGGCTTGACGCCGTCGAGGCGCAGCGTGTACGGCGAGCCGCCGACGTACTCGGCGTGCTGGGGCACGGTGAGGGGCAGGCCGCGGACGTACATGAACAGCGCGTCCGACGGGCCGGCGCCGCCGCGCCGCCCGAGCGTGCGGTCGCCGCCCACGACGCGGACGCCGAAGGACTGCAGCTCGACGAGCAGGCGGCGGTCGTCGAGCGACAGCGGCCCGTCGCTGACGCGCTGCTCAGCCACGACCCTCGTAGACGTTCTCGAAGTTGCGCCAGAAGAGGTTGTCCTTGAGCTCCTGCGAGATCCCGCGCACGCCGTTGAGCTTCCAGTACTCCGAGTCGAAGTCCGACCACGGCTCGTCGGAGCCGAAGAAGACGCGGTCGCCGCCGACGCCGGTCCGCTCGATCTCGGTCAGCAGGAAGCGCGCTCCGAACCCGACCGCCCATGAGGTATCGGTGTAGACCTTGTAGCCCTGCTGCACCCAGTCGAGGAACGTCGGGACGAGCTTGATGTGCCCCGACACGCCGCCGCCCATGTGGACGAGGTAGATCTTGCAGCGCTTGCCGTACTTCTCGACGAGCGGGACGAAGTTGTTGAAGTCCGAGTTGCCGCCCGGGCTGGTGTGGAAGTGGAACATCAGGTCGTGCTTCTCGCAGACGTCGAAGATCTCGTCGGCGAGCGCCTGCGTCTCCTCGTCCCACGTGTTCGGATCAGGGTTGCCGCCCAGCAGGAACGTCGTCTTCAGGGCGACGACGGGCGCCTCCGACACGAGCTCGAGCGCCTTGCGCGTCATCTCGGCGTTGCGCGGCAGAAACGACACCCAGATCGCGGCGAGCAGGCGGTCGGTGGAGGTCGCGGCGTCCATCACGACGTCGTTGAGGTCGAAGGACAGCTCGTGGATCGGCACCCCGTAGTTGGACATCACGAGGGCGCGCTCGACCTTGAACTCCTCCATGTGGCCCTTCATGAACGACTTCGTGTCGGGCCAGTCGTAGACGGTCGGCTTCACTGGATGCTCGAGGTCGTAGTACTTCCAGGGCGGGATCTCGCCGATGTGGCAGTGCGCATCGATGATCTTCTTCGGGTGGGTCGTCACGGCTGGTCACCTCCGAAGGAGGACCGGGCCTGCTGGACGCGCGCCTCCCATTCGTCTTGTCGGTCGAATTTCTGGGTCTTGAGCAGCGGGGGCTTGTCCAACAGCCAGGTACCGTCATGGGGATCGAGCTGGACGACCTCGAGCTCCCACGACGGCCGCGTGCCGTCGAGCGGCAGCTCCGCGCTCGTGTGCAGTGCCCGTCCGCTGCGGACGTGCATCTCCAGGCGCTGGGCGCCGAGCGGCGTCACGTCGTCGAACAACGTGACCCACTCGGCGCCGGTGTGCTTGGCTTCCTCGAGCCGCTGCGCGGCGAGCTCCTTGCCCTGCTCACGCGTGATCTCGCGGTGGCGGTGGCAGAAGGCGGCATCGCGCAGGCCGTCTCGGTTCATGAGCTGGCCCATCGACGGAGCGATGCGGGCGATCACCTCGTGCGCAAGGTCGCGGCGCTCGTGCCACGCGAGCACGAGATCGTCCTCGGTGCGCACGTCGCCGAGTTCCTCCGCGATCCCCTTGATGACCGCCACGTACTCCTGGTACAGCGAGGCGTTGAGCATGACCGAGGGATAGATGTGTCCCTCGGCGCGGCGCCACGCCGCCACCGCTGCGTCACGGTCCAGCACCGGCACGGCCCTGCTAGACGGTCCAGGTGTTGAGCTGGAACGCCTTGTCGCGCCACGCCGTCAGCGCGGCATCCAGCACGTCGAGCGGATGGAACGGCTTGACGCCCGGCATGAAGTTGTCCTCCGGGAAGCCGTAGAGCGCGCCGGCGGCGAAGCGGCAGGCGTAGACGTTGCCGCCCTCCTCCATGAACTGGCCGATCTGGTTGTTGATCGCCATGTGCCCGGGGAACGCCTCGTCGCCGACCTTCGGGAAGCCGCGAGTACCCGAGGCCATGAGGATGCCGGGCCCGTACAGGATGAGGTTGGTCTGGAATCCCTTGCGCAGGACGCGGGTCGTCGTGAGCAGGTTCACGAGGCCGACCGAGCCCTCGTAGGGCACGGTGTGCATGAACGTGTACGCCGATTGCCCGGGCTCGGCCTGGATGTCCTCGAAGAGCTTCTCCTCGGTGTTGAACAGCTCGGTTCCGGCGGAAGTCAAGTTGTCGGCCATGCGTCCCTCCTGGGTATACCGGCTTGACGCCGGCCGGGTCCCGCCTTCGGGACCCATATCGGATTGTGTACGCATTCGTAGCGCGACACAGTCCGGGCGTCAAGTCGGAACCGCCATTCGGACGCAGCCCCCCAGTGTTTCGGCGGGGTTACGGTTGTGTTGCGGCAAGTCGCGCGACGTGTACTATCCGACACATCTTGGACACGGACGGACGCAAGATCACTCCGCTGACGCTTCCCGACATCGAGCGCACGGTCTCGGCGCTCGGCGCGAAGCTCGCGATGGCCCGCGCGGAGCGCGGCTGGTCGCTCGCCGAACTCGCCCGCCGCGCGGGGGTCTCGACCGCTTCGGTGCACAAGATCGAGAAGAGCGGCATGACGCCGACGATCGCGACGCTCATGAAGGTGGCGGCCGCGCTCGGCACGAGCGTGAGCTTCTTCATCGACGAGGATGTCGCGGTGCCGGCGGCGATCGTCGTTCGCCGCGACGAGCGCGCTCGCCTGTACACCTCGAAGTCCGGGATCGCGCTCGACAACGTCTCCGGGCGCTACGGCCGCTACCGCCTGGCCGGCGCCGAGGCGCGCGTCGAGCCACTCGCCAACAGCGGCCGCGACCAGATGCGCCATCCCGGCGAGGAGCTAGTCTACCTGCTCGAGGGGGCGATGGCATTC
>JAHWJM010000131.1 GCA_019348435.1 Actinomycetota bacterium | reverse complement strand
AGTGACACCCGCCCGCCGGCAAGGGCGGGGGGGTTTTCGAATCAACCCAAACCGCCCGCCCCCTGGCCCTGCCGGGGCGTTCTCTTGGGGGTTGGGGGGCTCGGGCGGGGGGGAAGGCCCGAGCCGCCGCTCTACGCGCTGACTGGCTCAGTGCGCGCAGGTTCGAGCGCGATGTCGAGCACCTCGTCGACCGTCATGACGGGGTGAAACGTCATCGCGTCACGCACGTCCTCGGGCACGTCATCGAGGTCGGCGCGGTTGCGCTCGGGGAGGATCACGTCGGTGAGGCCCGCGGCGTGCGCGGCAAGGACCTTCTGCTTGAGGCCGCCGATGGGCAGGACCCGGCCCTGGAGCGTCACCTCGCCGGTCATGCCGACGGTGTGGCGCACCGGCCGGCCGCTGAGCAGCGAGGCCAACGCCGTCGTCATCGCGATGCCCGCGCTCGGGCCGTCCTTGGGGATCGCCCCGGCCGGCACGTGCACGTGGAACTCGCGCTCGTCGAAGGCGTCCTCGTCGACGCCGAGCTCCGATCCGTGGGCGCGGACGTACGTGAGCGCGATCTTCGCCGACTCCTTCATGACGTCGCCGAGCTGGCCGGTCAGCGTCAGGCCGCCCGTGCCCTTCATCGCGTTGGCCTCGATGAACAGCACGTCGCCGCCGACACCCGTCACCGCCAGGCCCGTCGCCACGCCCGGCACCGCCGTGCGCGCCGCGGCCTCCTGGAAGACCTTCTGGCGTCCGAGCGCCTCGCGCACCGCGTCGACGCCGACCGTCACCGGGGCAACACCGGGATCGGACGCGATCTTCGTCGCGATCTTGCGCAGCACGGTGCCGAGCTCGCGCTCGAGCTGGCGCACGCCCGCCTCGCGCGTGTACTCCGAGACGACGAGCGTGAGGATCTCGTCGTCGACGACGACCTCGTCCTCGCGCAGCCCGTTGCGCTCGCGCTGGCGCGCCCACAGGTAGTCGCGGGCGATGGCGGTCTTCTCGGCCACGGTGTAGCCGTCGAAGCGGATGACCTCCATCCGGTCGAGCAGCGGGCCCGGGATCGTCTCGGCGACGTTCGCCGTGGCGATGAACAGGACCTGGCTGAGGTCGATCTCGATGTCGAGGTAATGATCGCGGAACGAGTGGTTCTGCGCGGGGTCGAGAACCTCGAGCAGCGCCGCCGACGGATCGCCGCGCCAGTCGGCGCCGACCTTGTCGACCTCGTCGAGCATGATCACGGGGTTCATCGTCCCGGCGTCGCGCAGGGCACGGACGAGCCGTCCCGGCAGGGCGCCGATGTACGTCCGGCGGTGACCGCGGATCTCGGCCTCGTCGCGCACGCCGCCGAGCGACATGCGCACGAACTCGCGGCCGGTCGCCCGGGCGATCGACTCGCCGATCGAGGTCTTGCCGGTGCCGGGGGGACCGATCAGGGTGAGGATCGCGCCGGCCTTCTTGTCCATCTCGATCTCGCGCTCGGCGCGCAGCTTCCTGACCGCGATGTACTCGGTGATGCGGTCCTTGACGTCCTCCAGTCCGGCGTGGTCGGCGTCGAGCACCTCACGCGCATGGACCGGGTCGAGGACCTCGTCGGAGCTCTTGATCCACGGCACGGCGATGAGCCAGTCGAGGTACGTGCGGATCATCGACGCCTCGCCGCTCTGCTCGCCCGCGCGCTCGAGGCGATCGAGCTCTCGCTCGGCCTGTTCGCGCACGGCTTCGGGCATGCCGGCGTCGGCGATCTTCGTCCGGTACTCGTCGGTGATCGACTCGTCCTCGCCGAGCTCGCGCCGGATGGAGTCCATCTGCTGGCGCAGGAAGTACTCGCGCTGCTGCTTCTGCGCGCCGGATTCGACGTCGTTGCGGATCCGATTGCGCACCTGCAGCTCGGTGAGCCGCTCGCGCTGCAGCTCTACGGCCAGCGCGAGGCGTTCCGTGACGTCGAGGGTCTCCAGCAGGCGGACCTTCTGCTCGAAGGTCAGGTCGGGGCTGTAGCCGGCCGTGTCGGCCAGCGGACCCGGGTCGGCGACGTTGCGCAGGAACGCCGCGATGCGCTCGTCGGCGCCGCGCTCGGCGAGAATCTCCTCGACGACCGCGCGGTACTCGCGCTCGAGGTCGCGGGTGCGCCCGTCGACGGGCTTCGTGTCGGGGTGCTCGGTGACCTCGGCGCGCAGGCGGCCGTCGGAATCGGCCACGGCCGCGCCGACGATGACGCCGCGGGCCACGCTCTCGAGCGAGACCCCACGTGCGCCGCCGGGCAGCCGGATCGTGTCGGCGACCTGCGCGATGGTGCCGACCTTGGCGTACTGCCCATCGTGCCTGGGCACGAGCAGGACGCGATCTTCGCCTGACGCATCAACCGGGAGGTTGATGTCCATCGTCGGGAAGATGACGGTGTCGTCTAGGGGGATGAGCAGCAGTTCGGCCACGGATTACGGTCTCCCGTTTGGTTGCGCGTACAACTATACCACCCGGCTTACAAAACATGAGTTGAGCCGCTGACGCTGAGATTTCTGCTCTTGAGCGTAGCGAGATTCGCCGCGGTACCCGTCGCCTGTCGCCATCCACGGCCGCCGCCCGGCGAGCGCGATATCGCCTTGGACGCCAGTCGGCGCTCGCGCAGTTCAAGGTCGCCCCGGCTGCCCGGGGACGAGCCGTTGGCTGCAGCGACGACGCTCACGCCGAGGGCATCGTGACCGCGGCCGCGGAGCTGGTGGAGCCCGAGCATGCGCTGCTGGCGGACGCGCTGGCACGCGCATACGCGCCGGCCGGCCCGGCGCCGCCGGCGCCGTGAGGTGGCGGTGTCTGGTGTCCCTCGGCGGCCGCGGGCGCTGTCGGCGCTTGTGCACTGCGGCATCGAGGAAGTGCGGGTGCCGACGCCCGCCGCCACGCTCCGGTCTGGCCGTCGCGTCCGGCCACAGCGTGGCGAGTTGATGCTCGTTACGAACCGAAAGCCGCCACGCTCGCGTTTCCGCAGCGGCTGGCTGCTTTCAGCGGCGTGCCTTGAAGGTCGCCCCGCTGGCCGTCGCGACCGAGCAGGCAGCCGATGCGAAAGTGATCACGTCAGCAGGTCGGCGTAGCCCTGCGCGACGAGCTGCTCGTCGCCGATGCCGAGCGCGATGCGCAGTTGCTCGACTCGGTCGCGCTCGACCTCGAGCCCGCCGGGTGATGCCGCGACCGCCTCGAGCTCGACGAAGTGCCCGAGGCCCGTGACGCGGTCGAGGTGGATGCGCACGTTGCGCCAGCGCAGCAGGCGGCGGGCCTTCTCGACGACGCAGCGCACGCCGAGCGAGTCGGTCAGCGCGTCGATCAGCGCGACGTGGTCGGCCACGGGAACGATGCGGTAGTGGCTGACCTTCGGGCCGGCGAGGTCGGCGCGCGCGTAGGCGATCAGCTCGGCGGGATGCGGCGGCGCCTCACGCAGCTTCAACCGTCCCGTCACGGCGTGGAAGTACGTGTCGACCTGATGCACGACCCCCTGGTCCTCGGCGCCAAAGCTCAACGCCGCTTCAAGCGTCGCGTGCGGGTCGGGGTCGACCGCCTTGATCTCGAGGTTGCGCTCCCTACCCGGCAATCGCGGGTCCTGCGGTTGCGGTCGGACCTTAGTAGCCGAGACGCGCAAGCCGCTCGCGCTCGGCGCGGCGCTTGGCTTCGCGCTGCTCCTTGCGGTTGCGCTCGCGCTCGCGCCGCTCCTGGTCCTCGTCGTGGCCGGTGACGATGCGGATGCTCTTGCGCAGCGTCCCGTCCTGGGCGTGCGAGGCGAATTCGGAGCGGCTGGGGCGATCGTCGCGGCGCTGCCGGCCACCGGAGCGCTGAGCGCCGGGCCGTCGTCCCCCACCCTCGCCGCCCCGAGACGGGCGTTCGGACTGCGGAGGGCGCGGAAGCTGGCCCTTTACCTCGCGCACGGGCGTCGCCGCCAGCCGCACCCAGGCGTTGAAGACCGGATCACCGGGCTTGAGCCCTTCGGCGGCCTGAGCGCAGACGGCCGCCCACTTCAGCGGCTGGCCCTTCTCGTCCTGCTTGGGCTTGAGCGCTTCCTTGATGATCTCGGCGCCGCCGACACGCTCGATTGCAGCAGCGACACGAGCGGGTGAGGTCGGGGAGCGATCGCCGCTGGCATCGGGCTCGTGCTCGGCCGGCGCGGCGGGGCCGGCGGCGGCGGGCGCGGGCTTCTGCTCAGCGGCGGACGGGGGCTCGACAGCGGGCGTGGCCTCGACAGCGGGCGTGGCCTCGGCAGCGGGCGTGGCGGGCCCCGTCGTCGCGTCGGCGTCGGTCGGAGCCTGCTCGCCGTCGGCTGCAGTCGCCTGCTGCGTCGCCGCATTCCCCCCGCGGCGCAGGTCGGTCAGAGCCGAGAAGAAGGCGCGGCGGTGGCGCTCGGCGGCGGATGGGCGGCGGCGGCGCTTGCGCGTCGGCAGCGAGGCCTTGACCGTCGGCAGCGGCTTGGGGTCGGCGGCGACTCCGAGGATCTTCGGACCGACCGCCGGGCGCTCCGCATCGGGTGTCACCGCGGGAGTCTCAGCAGCCGGAGCCTCGGGGACGGCGGCCTCCGAAGCAGCTTCGGCGTTCGGAGTCGCGGAGACATCCGCGGTCTGCTCGACCGGGGGCTGGCCGTTGCCGTGCGCCGCGGAGGCCGACGGTGAAGGGGCGTCAGCCGCGCTGGCAGTGTCGCTCTCTCCCGTGGGTGCAGTCCCCGTCTGGCCGTCAATCCCGGCCGTCATCTCGGCTGACGTCTCGCCGCTCACCGCCATGAGCTTATCGAGGCTTGAGGCAAGCGGGGTCGCGATCTGGATTTGCGGGACATACGGGCGCGTCAGCAGCCGCCGAAGGCGCGCACGAGCACGACGAGCGGGGCGTCGAACAGCAGTGCCAGCGGGGCGAAGCCCGTCCGCGAACGACGCCGCGCGCGGGTACGTCAGGAGGCGACCGGAACGTCGGGCGTCGCCGCGATCGCCGCGGCGCTGACCAGCAGGTGGATGTGTGCGAAGCGCTCGGTCAGCGACTCCCCCATCGGGATCGTCAGCGCCAGCGCGAGCAGCTCGCGGATGCACTCGCACAGCGGCGCCTGCGGGGCGCTGTCGCCGACCAGGCATGCCAGGCCCGCGAGGTCGATGAACTCTCCCGTGTCGCCGCCGGCGATCGCGGTCACGAACGCCGCCTCCGCGAAGTACTCCACGCGCGCGAGCAACGGGTCGCGGCGGATTCGCCCATCGCCGACGGCCGGTCCGAAGTCGCGGGCGTCCTCGCGCGCGACGATCCGCGCGAGCTGCTCGCCCGCGACGCTCTTGAGCTGAGCCGGCGTCAGGCCGGCCTGCAGCGCGCAGCGCAGCGAGCCGATGACCGTCAGCTGCGGAGTTCCGAACGGGATGTCCGTCGCATAGAGGATCTGCCCCGGCGGGATGTGCGAGTAGACGGCGAGCTGGTCTGTCGCGCTGAACCACGCCGTGTCGAAGAAGACGTTCGGGTACTCGTGGATGCGCTGCCAGATCCACGCGAGGTCGGAGACCGCGCAGTGCGCGAGGATGAACCGCGCGCGCGGGAACTCGGCCGCGAACTCGAGCACGTGCGCGCCCAGCGCCGGAATCCCGCGGCCGGCGTGCAGGAGGATCGGCAGGCGCTCCTCGTCGGCGAGCGCCACGATCTCTCGCACGGGCGGCTCGTCGAGGCCGAACCGCTCGGCGCGCGGGTGCAGCTTGATCCCGCGTGCGCCGGCGGCGATGCAACGACGGATCTCGCCGACGGGATCGCCCGCTCGCGGGTCGACGCGACAGAACGCGACGAGGCGTCCGTCCGAGGCCGCCGCGGCCGCCAGCACGTGGTCGTTGGCGGGCAGGTAGCCAGTCGGCTCGTGCATCGGGAACACGACGGCGCGCGAGCCGAGCGGCGCGAGCGTCTCCAACAGCTCCTCCGCGGTGCACTTGAAGCCGTCAGGATCGTTGGCTCCGATGTGCGTGTGCGCGTCGAAGAGCGTGACCGGCGGCAGCAGCGTCATCGTCTGATCGGACAGCGGCGTAAGCAGGTCGTCGGCGTACACGGCGGGCAGTCTACGAGCAGCCATTCGTGACTTGCGTGACAAATCGCGTGACCTGCCTGCAAGTCATGCCTAGACTCGGCTCATGAGCTATAGCAACGGATCCGTAGGCACGTGCGCGTGTGGCCGGCTCGCCATCGCGTCCTGCAATAGCTGCGGACGGACACTCTGCGATGAGCACGCTCGCACGCTCCCACCCGCGCCGGAGGGCCTCTCGCCCAACGCGCTCGCTCGCTTCCAGGTGGCGATCCGCCTCGCCGCGGGACCGCACTGCGAGGGCTGCCGCGCCGACATCGGCAACTCCGCGCTCGAGCAGATCAACAACGCCCCGCGCGCGCCGCTGCCCGAGCACTGGCTGGACCGCGCGATCGCGCTGAGCGGCGACCAGACGCGCAGCGACGCCGAGAAGCTGCGCGACGCCGACCTGCCGTCGTCGCTGACGGCGAAGGACGTGGCCTCAGAGTTCCTGCGGCGCATCGAGCGCCCGGCGCAGGAGCGCGTGCCGGTGTCGCCGCCGAGCATCATGCGCAACCCGGAGTACCGCGAGGGCTGGTCGGTCGACTGCCGGCGAACGGAGTACGTGGCGGCCGGCGGCCCCGGGGGTCGCTACCCGCTGCCGTGCCTCATCTCAACCGAGGGCGAGCTGCTCGGGCCGGCGCTGGAAGAGGGCGAGCGCCACGGTCAGACCTGGTGGGTGGTGCCAGAGTCCGACATCGAGCTCTCGCGCCTGGTGCGCAATGTCGCACGGCTGCTGCTGCTGAGCGCGTTCTCGCCACGCCCGCAGTCCTAGCGCCGTCTTGGACGTCGCGGCGCTGCTCGCCGACCTCGTCGCGATCGACTCCGTCAATCCCGCGCTCGTCGCGGGCGCCGGCGGCGAGACCGAGATCGCGGGCTACGTCGAGGCCTGGATGCGCGCTCACGGTATGGAGGCGATCGTCCTCGACGAGCCGGCCGGGCGCCCCAGCGTGGTGGGCATCGCGCGCGGCACGGGCGGCGGCGCATCACTCATGCTCAACGGCCACATCGACACCGTC